>NZ_JAYMZK010000006.1:3779-97125 GCF_037070895.1 Bartonella vaga | reverse complement strand
TTAAAAATAAATATACATTCATAGGTTGTATCTATATAAAATACATTCAAAAATGTGTAAAGTCCTATCTTAAAAAATTACACCATCTATGATAACATAGCATTATTATTTTATAAAAAGCTCATACGCTTTATGCTTTCCCATAAAGCAAAAGGAAAAGGTGTCAATGTCATCTAAACTTACGCGCAATCAAATATTGGTTCTAAACACTTTAAAGGATGCACAAGGACCTCTAAGCGCTTATGAAATCCTTGATCACTTACGCGGAGAAGGATTTCGTGCACCTCTCCAAGTTTATCGCGCACTAGAAAAACTCGTACAATTAAAGTGTATTCATCGCCTTGAAAGTACAAATGCTTTTATGGTTTGTTTACATCCTGAAAATTGCCAACACGAACTCACAGCTTTCGTAATTTGCGAGAAATGTGGCAAAGTAGATGAAATACAAAACCATACTGTTGTATCCAACCTTAAAACAATGATTCAAGCAGTTGGCTTCCAAGCACGGAGAAGCACACTAGAAGTACAAGGCATTTGTAAAAAATGTACAACAGAGTAACATCTCTATACTTGCAAATTTGTATATTTAGCATTATGTCCTAGAAACTGCCTCATTGCTGAAAAGCTCTTAATAGTGCTTACATATATACCCTCTTGCTAGAGTGATGAGCTTGTTTTACTCATTGAAGCATAAAATTGATTGAAAGTATAAAATCATGTCCATATCTGAGACAACCATTTCAACTAAATATTTCAATAGAAAAAAACAGAATATAATCACTGCTCTTCTTATCGTCTTCGCGCTTTTTGTGCTTTTCTTTGGTTATAAGTGGATAACACATTGGCGTTATATGCTTGCCACTGACGATGCCTATGTACAAGGTGACATAGCGGCTATTGCTCCTAAACTAAACGGATATATTGAAAAAATTGTTATTAAGGCCAACCAAATTGTAAAAAAAGATGATATCTTATTCTGCCTAGACAATGGCGATTATCAAATAGCCTTGAAACAAACAGAAGCCCATCTCAATACACAACAAAAAACGCTCCTACGTATTGATGCACAAATCACAGCTTCTCGTAGCGCTTTAGATGATGCACAAGCACAAAAAGCTGCCGCTTCAGCCATAGCAACAAATGCACAACTAACTTTAAAGCGCACTACAGAGCTTAAAGCTGGTCGTTATGCCTCTCAATCCGATGTTGATGATGCCAAATCAGCTTATGAACAAGCCATTGCTAATCTTAATCGTGCTAATGCACAAATAGCTGCAGCACGTGCAAATATCCAAGTGCTAGAAGCACAACGAAGAGAAACAGAAAGCCAAACAAAGAGCTTAGAACTTACGCGTATAAAAGCGCAACGTGATCTTGATTCCACCATTATACGGGCTCCATTTGATGGAATTATTGGAAATTTAACAGCAAAAACAGGAGATTTTGTTATGAATGGCCAACGTCTTGCGGCGTTAGTCCCTATGCATGCACTTTATATTGAAGCAAACTATAAAGAAACGCAGCTGAAAAATATTCGTCCTGGGCAAACAGTTCATATTACTGTTGATGCTTTCAAAAAAGATTTTTTTACGGGAAAAGTGCTGTCTATTGCACCTGCAACAGGAGCTGTTTTTTCCCTGCTACCTCCACAAAATGCCACTGGTAACTTTACAAAAATTGTCCAACGTATTCCAGTACGCATCTCCATTCCAGAAGAAGTATTAAAAACTGGACATATCCGAGCGGGAATGAGTGTTTCAGTAGAAATCGATACACGTAAAAAGTCGCAAGATCAAAATCTTTTATAGCAAACGGCAAATGACTTTACTATGACATCTTCTATGCTAAATTCCACATACTCTAAAGAACGCGTAGAAATCCGCAATGTCCTAGTTTTTATTGCTATGGCCTTTGGCATGTTCATGGCTATTTTGGATATCCAAATAGTTTCCTCTTCTTTAGCGGAAATTCAAGCAGGTCTTTCAGCAAGCTCTGAAGAAGTCTCATGGGTTCAAACCTCTTATCTCATCGCTGAAGTCATTATGTTGCCCCTTTCTGGATTCTTGGGGCGATTGCTTTCAACACGCGTTTTCTTTAGCATATCAGCTATCGGATTCACGATTACCTCTATTCTTTGTGCAACAGCAACATCTATTGAAGAAATGATTGTGTACCGCGCACTCCAAGGTTTTATTGGCGGAGGTATTGTTCCTAGCGTTTTTGTCGCTTCTTATATACTTTTTCCTCCTTCTAAACGCCCAATTGTTATCCCTATTGTTGGACTAGTAGCAACGTTAGCGCCGACGATTGGTCCAACAGTCGGAGGCTACATTTGCCATATTTTATCATGGCATTGGCTCTTCCTCATAAATGTTCCCTGCGGAATTATTATCTCAATTCTCGGTTGGAAGTTAATCGATTTTGATCAACCCAACCCCTCTTTAATAACTCAGTTTGACTGGTTAGGTCTCATTTCTATGGCCGTTTTTTTAGGAACTTTAGAGTATGTTCTAGAAGAAGGGGCGCGTCATGATTGGTTAAATGACAATCTAATTCTAAACTTATCCATTATCATGCTCTTTTCTGCAGCCTTATTTTTCTGGCGTGCTTTTACTGCAAAAGAACCAATTGTTGATCTCTCAGCTTTTTCCAATTTCAATTTTTCAACCGCAGCAGTTTTTTCTTTTATGCTTGGAATAGGTCTTTATGGACTCACATACCTTTATCCTCTCTATTTGAGCCAAATCCGCCATTATGATGCTCTCATGATCGGAGAAACATTATTCCTTTCAGGATTCGTTATGTTATTAACTGCCCCTCTAGCCGGATTTCTTTCAGCTCGAATCGATGAACGTTTGATGATGGCTATAGGACTTTTTAGCTTTGCTTTGGGAACTTGGATGGCTACCTCTATCACAGATAAATGGGATTTCTGGGAGTTTTTTTGGGCTCAAGTTTTCCGTGGCATTTCTGTTATGTTATGTATGGTTCCAATTAATAATATTGCCCTTGGAGCACTCCCACCAGAACTAATGAAAAATGCCTCCGGGCTTTTTAATCTCACACGTAATCTTGGTGGTGCAGTCGGGCTTGCTATTATCAATACCCTTATAACAAAACGTACAGATTTTCACTATACACGCATAACTGAAACTCTCCAACAAGGAAATAACCAAGCAACTGAAATGCTCTCAAACCTAACCATGTATTTCAAAACTGCAACTTTTGATTCGCATGCACTAGCTCTCTTACAACTTTTTAGTATGGCACGCATACAATCAATGGTCATGGCTTTTAGTGACATTTTTCTTATAATGACCATCATCTTTATCATCCTGGTTTTCATGACCATTTTTCTCAAAAAAATACCGCCATCTACTAATCTTCCTCCAAAACACTGAGCTTAATCTTATAAACATCAAAGTCTATTTTTTATTTATATATTCCCCACATCGCATGTAACTTTATCTCATAGTAAATAGATGTTACATGATACTATACCTTATGCTAAACGATTATTCTCTGACAGAAATTTTTATAAATGTAAGATAGTTGCGTACCTTTTAAGAGCAACTTCTAATAAATAGATAATGATATAATTTACTATTATAGCCAAGAAGCTTTTGACTTATCTAAAGCGCTTTTAAGGCGCCTGCACCGTATAGATAAAGGCAGCCGTTTCTATTCGATCTTTTCTGATTTTTATCATATAGTAAGAAAAAATCATTGGAATAATATTTGTCTTTTCATTACTTAAGGACTTTGTAATGATATTACTGTTCTCAAAAAGGCCGTCCTCAAACACATAAATTTATTGTTTTATTCAGATCTCCCAAAACTGATTATAATTTTGACCCTACCACCAAAGCCTTGCTCCATCGTTTATTTTTATTGCAGCACAAGCTCAAATCGTAAAAAATTCTCAAACTTTTTCTTTCCAAACATAACTACAAAATTGATCAGAGTCTTGCCGCTTAACACTTATACGTTTTTCCTATCATGGCTGAATTAAAACTGTTAAGCATAATAGAACCCTTCGCATTGCCAGTGTTCAATATACGCATTAATACTTGTCTACATCATTAAAAGCCAATTTTTCCCCATGGAATGCACCAAAACATGCTATAGTAAGGACACACCTAACTATACTTTTAACTATTTTATATAAATTCACGAAATCCAGAACTGTAAACTTCCTTAAAGTCCTTAATTATAGATGCATCCATAATCACAAAAGAAGCCAATTTTCTTATGCGCCTTATATGAAATATAGTTATTATTTGAAAATAGATTTTTATATAATTTTTGTTGTTTTTCGCACTACATACTAGCTTTCAATTAGGAATCTTTTCAACAGCAACAAGCAGAAAAACTTCGTAAAAATATTGAGAAAAAATAACATTGGTAGCTTTGCAAAACTCATCTTAAAATAACACAACACACTGGATATATTTAACAAATTAACTAAAATATCAAACATATAAAAACAGATAGCTTCCCTCATAGCAACACGGCTGGAACATAAAATTCTTACGCCACTTTATGATGCTGAAAACGACTCAAATCTTCTAGCTCGCCACTAGGAACCAAAGTGCCATGACAATCGGAAAGATATCCTGGTATTAGTTCTAACGCTTGAAAACGGTGTTTTTCATAAGGACCGGGCATTGCCAAGTTTTTTGTTAAACTGCTTGAAAAACCAAAACGCTGATAAAAATTACTATCACCCACCAGTAAAATAGCACCATAACCAAGTTTTTTTGCCTTTTGAATTGCATGCTGCATAAGAACCGATCCTATCCCTATACCGGAATATTCTGCTGAAACGGCTAAAGGCCCCAAAAGCAAAGCACGTTGTATGCCATTTTGCCCTTTTTTTAACAGAACATGCCAAAGACGCACACTGCCTACAAGCTCTCCAAGCGTATTTTTGACAACAAAAGATAGCCCACAGGCAGCCAACCGGCCACGACGTAAAGCTTCTGACGATTTACGCTTACGCTCCTTTCCCAGAGCTAAATCAAGTAAGCATTCCCGGTAAGGCTTATCAGCTTCTTGCTCATATGCCAGTGTAAAAAGTGCACCATCTTTTGTTTTAAAATTAATTATATCCATATTTCTCGCACACCCCACGATATCTTTATCATCATAAAGAAAAAACTCAAATCACATAGGATTGCAAAGGCTTAAAACCATTAAAGGCAACGGATGCATAAGTTGCTGTGTAAGCACCAGTTCCATGTATCAAAAGCTCATCCCCCACCGTAAGAGACAAAGGTAGTAGATAAGGTTTTTTTTCATAAAGAACATCTGCCGAATCGCATGTTGGACCTGCTAAAATACAAGGCTCCACTGCCTTATCATCATGAGGTGTTTCAATAGGATAGCGAATCGCTTCATCTATAGTTTCTATAAGACCATTAAATTTCCCAATATCAAGATAAACCCATCGGACATTATCCTTTTTGGATTTTTTAGATATAAGAATAACTTCTGTACGAATAACACCAGCATTACCAACCATTCCACGCCCTGGTTCAATAATCGTTTCAGGAATACGATTGCCAAAATATTTTGTTAATGAATCAAAAACAGCCTTACCATAAGCTTGTTCTGGAGGAACATCTTTCAAATAACGCGTTGGAAACCCTCCTCCCATATTAACCAATTTCAGGGAAATTCCTTCTTTCTCCAGACATCTAAAAACTGTGGCCACGTCTGATAAAGCACGGTCCCATGCGCTAAGATCAGTCTGCTGAGATCCTACATGAAAAGAAACGCCATACGCTTGTAAGCCCAATTGATCTGCTCGACGTAACACATCAACCGCCATAGCAGGAACACAACCAAATTTACGTGACAATGGCCACTCTGCACCTTTGCCATCGGTAAGAACTCGGCAAAAAACGCGAGCTCCTGGAGCAGCGCGCGCAATTTTTTCTACTTCTTCAACACAATCGACCGCGTAAAGTGAAACACCAAGCGCATATGCACGCGCAATATCACGTTCTTTCTTAATAGTATTCCCAAAAGAAATACACTTAGATGTTGCCCCCGCTTTTAAAGCCATTTCAATTTCTGCAACAGAAGCCGCATCAAAAGATGAGCCTAAAGAAGCAAGTAAACTCAAAATCTCAGGAGCTGGATTTGCTTTGATTGCATAAAAAATGCGAGATTGAGGAAGAGCTTTTTCAAACTTTAAATAATTTTCACGTACAACATCAAGATCAACAATTAAGCATGGACCTTCAGAACGATGTGCTGCAAGAAAATCGCGAATACGTTGCGTCGCCATCTACTAATTCTCCTAGGGAAACAAGCCCCTACTACTCTATGTTTAGACAGCATAGAGCCGCCAATAGCCAAAAGACAAAGCACACAACCACCACTCTCCCCCGATTGTTATAACAATCAGAAGAAACCAACATTGCATGCAACAAAAACAGCGCAGAAACCGCGTTGCTCTAATTTATATGCCTTTTTGATTGGAATTGAGAAAACCATTTCCGCACTGAAGGCAATGAGGTGTGCCTCTATAGTTATCCCAGCATTTGAACAGCTTGAAGACACCAGAAAGGCCCGCACCGTCGTTGCTTCAAGATGTCCTCATTCTTTCGATTGGTCGTAAGAATGACTGGAGCGGTTAGTTCCAGGTACCGTACCGGCTAATCTCACCATTTGAGAACCGGCGGACACCCACAGGCACGTGCGACTTTGGGCAATTTTTGTATAAAACTAATTTTTATTCATTTCAATCATTTTTTTTATTTTTAAAATTTTTTAATCTTTAAATATAAGATGACGCAAAAAGTGATTATTTTCTCAACATCAGCAGATAAGTTATTTTACTGTCTTCAGAAGAATACAATCTGCACGAAAACCCCACACTTTGCACAACCAATTCATAACCTTTCTTTTAAAAAGAATCTCTTTGCTTAACTTCATAACTCTATACTCTCAGACATTTTCTATAGGATCTATAATACAAAAACCATTACGTGGTTCTATACTCTGAAATGTTTACCTCTCCAACCATCGTACTTGCTTTTGCACTTTAATAGTTTGTTAGTCTCACATTCCATTCATTATAAGACTAGTTTTTAGTCACCCCCCTGCTACCTCCTCTAGTGGGCTACTATTTCAACATTTTTACTGTTTCAGAATTAAAATTTTTTAAAATAAACAAACTACTATAGGCTTAAAGATACCTGAAGCAAATTTTGCAACGACAATCTATAGTTACAAGTTAATAGTTTAATTTTGTGAGTAAATAAAAATCGAATAATACCAAATTTGCTAAGGTATTTTTATCACAAACACTAAAAACTTTTTCTCTCCTTAAATAGAGAAAAAGCTAAAGTCTGAAGCCAGAAAATAAAATACTTTTATAATTCTTTATGAGAATCAGTTGCACGCAATTTTGATAATTGAAACTGTCTATGACGTTCGCGAAAACGCTGCCTATCAGTTTCACTCCGTGTACTGTGACAAGAATCACACGAAACACCTTCTTCATAATGAGGTGATAATTTGCTTTCCGCATTAAGAGGAGAACGACATGCACGACATAATTCACGTCCACATTCTTCAAGATCATGTTTAACAGAAACACGCTCATCGAAAACAAAGCATTCACCCCACCACAAACTTTCTTCTTTTGGAACCACTTCCAAATATTTCAGAATTCCACCTTTTAAATGATAAACCTGCTCATAGCCAAGTTTACGAACATAAGCTGTTGATTTTTCACACCGAATACCACCAGTACAAAACATAGCAATTTTCTTTTTCTTTTTTAAATCAGCTTCATGCTTGAGAACCCATGCAGGGAATTCACGAAATGTTTTAATACACGGATCAACAGCTCCTTGAAAACTCCCAATCGCATATTCATAATCGTTACGCGTATCAATTAAAATTGTTTCTTCATCTTGAATAAGGGTGTTCCAATCTTTAGGATCTACATATGTACCAACGACTTTTAACGGATCAATCCCTTCAACACCCATTGTCACAATTTCCTTTTTTAACCGCACTTTCATGCGCTGAAAAAGCATTTTTGATGACCACGCATATTTAATCTCTGGCGTTTGAAACGCTGGCTCAGCTTTAATAAAATTCACTAATGCTTCAATTGCAGAATAAGAACCAGCAACAGTTCCATTAATTCCCTCTTGTGCTAAAAGCAGAGTACCTTTAATACCCTTTGCTTGACATAAATCTAGCAAAGGTTTTTGTAATTGGCGATAATGCTTCAGATCCGCGAAGCAATAAATAGCAGCAACTCTAAAATTCTTTTCCATAGTCTTGCCATAACGCGCGTTTCATTTAATTTCAAGACCTATTCATTTATTCTTTCATTTATTATGCTGACTCAAACCGTATATATCGCATCATATTACAAAAAACACATTTGCTTCAAAATAGAGTACCTTTGTATCACAAAGAAGGACATCACGTAAAAAACGCTCTTCAATTGTCCCCAGCTTTCCAACGCCTTCTGTATCGATAATTCATGGACGGCTTTTAGAAAGTTTATCCCAGCGTGTGATTGGAATGCAATTAGCGCGTGATCACATACTAAAACACAATTATTTTTTATCCTGCAAAAGCGCGTTCCACAACATAAGTAGCAGGTGAATTATTTGCACCCTCAATAAGACCAAAAGCTTCACACATCCTAGCGCAATCCTTTAACATTGCCATGGAGCCACAAATCATCACTCGATCTTCATCAGGAGAAATTTTCGGCAAACCCGTTGTTTCAAAAAAAGCACCGCTCTCCATAACAGTCGTAATACGTCCCATGTACTCAGAAACTTCACGGGTAGTCATAGGATAAAATTTTAACTGTTGTGCATACTCACCAATAAGCGGATCTTGTTGTAAAGAGACAACAAGATTTTTTGCATAAGTAAGCTCATTTCGTTCACGGGTTGTTTGAATAAGAACAACTTCTGAAAATTTTTCATAGGTTTCGGGATCACGGATAAGGCTTGCAAAAGGAGCAATCCCTGTGCCTGTTGCAAGAAGATAAAGACGCTTTCCAGGAATAAGAGCATCAAGAACTAATGTTCCTGTAGATTTCTTACGCATTAAAACTATGTCACCAATTTTAATTTTCTGGAGATGTTCGGTTAATGGTCCCCCTGGAACTTTAATCGAAAAAAATTCAAGCTGTTCATCCCAAAATGGACTTGCAATAGAATAAGCACGATAAATTGGCTTTTCTGCATTTGGCAAACCGATCATAACAAATTCACCCGAACGAAAACGAAAATTTTCAGGACGATGCAAACGAAACTTAAATAAACGGTCTGTATAGTGGTAAACTTCTTGGACAGGAAGGGCGAACACATTTTCAGGAATCGGAAAGTTTGATGCAGCGTTGCTGATACTTGATTGAATATTACTAGCAAACGTCTTCATAAAACTCTTTCCTATATCTTCAAACGTTAAATCTCCAAAGTGATATAATACTTACATTTCTATCTTCCAATATTTTTCTTGAAACACAAGCCCCAAGATTAACATTTTATGTATAAAACTTAATCGAAAGATCAAAAACAGCTATAAAACATATCACACAAAAGACGCACAAAAATGTTTAATGCTAACCAAACTCAACACTCTTATCAGTTTTAAAACGTAATTCCTGCTATGCACTGCTAAAAACACATAAAACAGTCCCTAATTTTACAAAACTTACGATCGAACACTGTAAAATAATAGAGATAAAACTACTGTCGATTTAATGATAACTCTACTAGTTCCTAACCACATTTCCAACGAATTAGCTTTTCTTATACTTACATTAATGTACGACCACTCTGAAATCCCCTAGAAACCTCTCTATTAATTTATCGTTCCAATTAACCTATCACCATAAATCATATTACTCCCCGCAAAAAACTTTTAAATCTCACGATTCAAGAACTATAAAGCTATTCTTTGTTATTATATCCATATCATGAATAAACAAAGCGCAGAAAACTCAATCTTAACAAACGCCAAAGGAAAGCTTTGCACAAAACACTAGATTGCATCATCAATATTAGTAAGAAAGGGAGAAGAAAAACTATCTTTTATTAAAAAAATTTATGAAATATATCGATTTTTATTTACAATATGATGAGCAATATGATGAGCAATATGATGAGCAATTTATCGCAGTTTATAAAACTGTTTCTGTAATCCATAATCAAATACAACACCATATACAGATGAGGTTTGTTTTAGCTATGTATAAAAATGTACCATTTATTAATAAGTTTAAAAGTCTATCTGCGATATATTCTCCTTTATGTGTTGGTTTAGACCCTACATCTGAAGTTTTAGAGGCGTGGTGTGGTCGCGACAATTTTGATGCTTTGGAAAAATATTGCATTGAATATCTTAATATTTTGGCTGGAAAATTGGCTATCATTAAACCTCAACTTGCTTTTTTTGAACGATTTGGGGTTGAAGGGTTTAAGGTACTGGAAAAAGTTATCAATATCTGTCGTGATAATAATATTTTAATTCTCTTAGACGCTAAGCGTAGCGATATAAGTACGACAATGCAGGGATATGCTCAAGCATATTTGAGCCTAGAAAGTAAGCTGAGAGTAGATGCAATAACTGCCACTCCTTTTTTGGGATTCGATACTCTCTTGCCTCTAATAAATGAAGCAGCAAAAAATAATGCTTATGTTTTTGTTGTGACGGCTTCCTCAAACCCAGAGGGAAGAGATCTTCAAAACGCCCTTATTAATAATGTAACCTTATATCAATATTTAGCTAATAATATTAAAAAAATTAATACAGAGCTTTACCCTGAAATTAAGCCATGTGGCGCTGTGGTTGGCGCAACGCAAACAAATTTGTCTGATGATTTTTATGAAACACTTAACAGTGCATTGTTGCTTAGCCCAGGCATTGGTAGTCAAGGTGCTACGATGGAGGATTTATACGCTCGCTCTATCACAAAAAATATTATTCCGACAATCTCCCGAGCACTGTCATCTCTAGGAAATAATAAAGATAAAATATTATCTGTCTTAAACAAATATAAATCTATGTCTATGAATTTATTAAATTAATTGTTTATTGTATCTTAACTTTTGATATTTTCTATAAGCTTTTTAGATTTCATAAAATCTAAAAAGCTACAGAGATCCAACCATTTTAACAATTTTATTGTTACGTTTATTGATATTTTCCAGATTCATATTTGCATTAGCATTTGCTTTGTATGCTCTGTTAATACATGATCATTTTTTATAAAAATAGTTAATCGGATCTTGCATAAAAGCGTAGATTTTAATGAGAGTTCAATTTAAAATCTACTAAAACAAATGCATGTCAGATATGAGCTTCACAGTATTTTACGCACAATACTTCATTTCACTTGTGTTCCTTTATTAATCTTCTGCACATCACCATTAATATGATCAAAGAAATTGTAACGTGCTTAGTAATAAACAAAAATTGATTTCCACTTAAATAAACTAAAATATTAAAACAGAAACACAAAATACCCAAAACCATCTTAGAAATGAATCAAAGACAAAACCTGCTCTTTTAACGCATCAGCAATAGTTTTCTTATTCAAATTTTTCTATTAACAAGAAGCAACTTCAAGTGCATAAAATAACAGTATCATTCCAAAATTATTCACAGATCTATGCAAACATCATCATTACAGAAAGTTTGAAGCATATCAGGGTCATTGTAATTTCTGTAAGTACGAATACGTTACTTCTTGTTGACTATATTATCACTCATAGGGCTTCTAAGGAACGAATTTTATGTACCCATTATAACAAAGCGAGGCCGATAATTGCCAATGTCCTTAGAAATATTGCTCAACAAAATAAAATGACGAATCTGAAAAATATTATTGAAACTTTAGGAGCTTCCACAATCGCTTTTACAGCATTCATTAAGTCTGTTGCGGTTTCGGTAACAAATTTTCATTTTTTGAAGCATCTAATTTGCACTGATGCGCAATTTTTAACGATACTTCGATATAACTAACACCCCCTAAAGCTTTCATGATAAAAATGGCAACACTGACCACCCTCCCAACCTGCCAGCTTCCAAATAAAATGTCTGTTGAATGCATTCAAAAAACATTTTATATTGTGAAGTTGTTTTCATAGTACATAATCCAATATAAACTCTTCGTAACTTTTAAAATAATAAACAGTATTTATACATTTTCCGCATAGCATAAATAACATATATGCAATAACCAAAGGGAACCTCGTGTCTCATCGACTGACAGAGGATTTTAAAATGTACAAATCCATTAATGATGAAATAATTACATCACTTCCTTATACCACTGTAGCAACCATTGATATTGGTGCTCTTATTGCTAATTATAGGACTTTAACTCAGCGCGTCACTCCGGTAGAGTGTTCAGCAGTTGTAAAAGCAAATGCCTATGGGTTAGGTGCTGACAAAATTGCACCTGCACTCTATCAGGCTGGTTGCCGCACTTTTTTTATAGCTAAAATAGAAGAAGCTCTCCAGTTAAAGGCTCTTTTACCATCAAATGTTACGCTTGCTCTTCTTAACGGTTTCCCACGTACTGCGGAAGAATTGGTAGCTCAATCCGGTATTGTCCCTGTTCTTAATTCTTGGGATACTATTGAAAGCTGGCAAACACTTTGTCAAGAAAAGGGAAAAAGATTTCCAGCAATTCTCAAAATTGATACCGATATGAATCGATTGGGACTTGATCAAAAAGAATTACAACGACTTATAAAACAACCCACTCTTTTCGAAAAAGCAGAGATAAAATATATTATAAGTCATCTCGCTAACGGAAATAATGCCACACACTCATCCAATTATGCTCAATTGGCCACTTTTAAAGCGGCACTTGCACAACTTCCCGTCTGTAAAGCCTCGTTGGCAAATTCTGGAGGTATTTTTCTTGGTTCAGATTTTTATTTTGATCTTGTGCGTCCAGGCATTGCACTTTACGGGATTGATCCTCTTGGAAAACACCCAACACCTCTTAAACCTGTTTTAAAACTTGAATCTCAAGTCATTAAAAGCCGTTATATTGATGCAGGAGCAGCCGTTGGTTATGAAGGAAGTTTTATTACCCGTAGACCAAGCACTCTTGTAATCATCTCTATCGGCTATGCAGATGGCTGGCTACGTGCACTCTCTAATAAAGGTGCCGTTTATTTCAAAGGACATAAACTTCCTATTGTTGGATACATTTCTATGAATTCTATCATCGTTGATGCTACTGATCTTGAGTATGAAAAACCGCAAAGAGATGACTGGGTAGAACTCATCGGCACACATCAAACACTTGAAAAAGTATCTGCAGATGCTAACACCATTCCTCACGAAATTTTAACTTCGCTAGGCTCACACTATAAGCGTATTTACATTTAACACTATCAAAAAAAACTAATTAAAATCAGCATATCTAAAAATAGCCTTGTGCGCTGTCTATAAAAAATCTCTTGCGAAAGTTAATTATATAAAAGCTCCCACCAAACATTCTATTTATACATATTGTCTATAAAGATACCCAATGAAACAACGACAATGAAAATTGTTAATTTAGTTTTTAAGAGTATCACCGGTAAAACGAAAACTAATACGAACAGTAGAAAATAATATCATCCAATTAATATAAATGACTTGAAAAGCCCACACGAAATGTACAGGCATTTTTCAATGCGGAAAAGTAAATTTAATACGTATTCCCCAACGGTGGACAAGAACAAATTAACATTTTATCTCCTGCAACATTATCAATGCGGGAAACAGGAGGCCAATATTTATTCGCTGGATCAAGAGAGCGACTAGGAAAAGCAGCTTCTTGCCGTGAATAAGGCCGCGCCCAAGCATCATCTACAGTGTCTATCAATGTATGTGGCGCATTTATTAATGGATTATCGTCTTTTGGCCAAACACCTTCACCGACGTTCTTAGCTTCTTGAGCAATTAAAAGCAAAGCATCACAGAAACGATCAATCTCTGCCTTTGGCTCTGATTCAGTTGGTTCAATCATCAAAGTTCCAGGAACTGGAAAAGACATTGTCGGAGCGTGAAATCCATAGTCAATCAAACGTTTTGCGATATCATCTACAGTGATCCCATATTGTTCTTTCAATATACGTGTATCCACAATACATTCGTGAGCAACACGCCCATTCTTGCCTCTATAAAGAATAGAATAAGCTTGTGAAAGACGCTCAGCAACGTAATTGGCATTTAAAATTGCCATTTGTGTGGCACATTTCAAACCATCAGCTCCCATCATCCTAATATACATCCATGTAATAACAAGAATAGACGCACTTCCATAGGGAGCTGCCGAAACAGCGTGTGTAGACCCCTCGTGTTCATGACCTGGTAAAAATGGCTTTAAATGTTCTGCAACACCAATCGGACCAACACCAGGCCCTCCTCCTCCATGGGGAATTGCAAATGTTTTATGAAGATTCATATGGCAAACATCTGCCCCAATATCTGCTGGACGCGCAAGCCCAACAAGAGCATTAAGATTGGCGCCATCAAAATAAACTTGTCCCCCATTTTCGTGGATAATAGAGCAAATTTCTTTAATGCTTTCCTCATACACACCATGGGTTGAAGGATAGGTAATCATTAAAGCCGCTAAACGATCCTTATACAACTGCGCCTTCATCCTGAGATCATCGACATCAACATCGCCATCGCTTAAGCATTTCACCACAACAACTTCCATTCCCGCCATATGAGCTGATGCCGGATTCGTACCATGTGCTGATGCAGGAACAAGGCAAATTGTGCGTTGTTTCTCTCCGCGTGATTGATAATATCTATGTATTGCCAAAAGCCCAGCATATTCTCCTTGAGCACCAGAATTTGGCTGGAAAGACACTTGCTCAAACCCCGTAATTTCGCACAACCACGCACCTAATTGGTTGATCATTTCTTGATAACCTTTTGTATCTTCTTGAGGAACAAAGGGATGCATATGCGCGACTGTAGGCCAGCTTAAAGGCATCAATTCAGCTGCCGCATTAAGCTTCATTGTACAAGAACCAAGCGGAATCATTGCCCTATCCAATGCCAAATCTTTATCTGATAAACGACGCAAAAAGCGCATCATCTCTGTTTCTGAATGAACTGCACGAAAAAATGGCTGCGAAAGAAAAGTCCCATCTCGCTCTTTCCCAAAAAGCCGCGGAGAAACCTGATCAACCAATTGTGCACCAAAAAGCCCTGCCAGTGCACTTACATCCTCTTTTGTTGATAATTCATCGAAGTTTATCACGACTATATCATTATCAAGAATGCGGACAAGACGTCCCCCTGCTTTCGCTTGAGCAGCAATCTCTTTGGCTCTTCCCTTCACAAAAATGCTTACGCAATCAAAAAAATACTCCCCTTCACAACAGATACCAGCTGCCTCTAAACTAGAAACAAAACTGCACGTTAAATGATGAATTCTCCGAGCAATTGCTTGCAAACCTTGCGGTCCATGCCAAACAGCATAAGCAGTTGCCATATTTGCTAAAAGAGCTTGTGCTGTACAAATATTCGACGTTGCTTTATCGCGCCGAATGTGCTGTTCACGTGTTTGCAAGGCTAAACGAAAACCAATACGTCCCTCTGTATCCACAGATTGACCAACAATACGTCCTGGAATTAAGCGTGTTAAAGCATCACTGACTGCAAGATAACCTGCATGAGGACCACCAAACCCCATTGGGACCCCATAACGCTGCATAGATCCGACAACAATATCAGCTCCCCATTTAGCTGGCGCTTCCATTAAGGTAAGAGCCAATGGATCTGCAACAACGATCACCAGAGCTCCTTTTGCCTTTGCTTGCCTAATGACTTCCGTATAATCGCTAAAATAGCCTTTTGTATCTGGCCAAGACAAAACAATTGCAGCTGTTTCAGAACAAATTTCACTCTTTTCACTAATTTGGATACCTTGTGTTTCTGCACGTGTTTGCGCAACACTCAGGGTTTGTGGATGCAAAAGACTTTGAATAGAAATCTTTGTTTTTTTTCCACGAGAAAAACGTACAGCCACTGCATTAGCTTCCGCTAAAGCTGTTGCTTCATCAAGAAGTGAAGCAGCTGCAACAGGCAAACCAGTCAATTCACTAATCAATGTTTGAAAATAAAACAAAAGTTCTAAACGGCCTTGGCTAATTTCTGCTTGATAAGGTGTATAGGCAGTATACCAAGCTGGATTTTCCAAAAGATTGCGCAAAATAACAGGGGGTACAAATGTTCCATGATATCCCTGCCCAATAAAACTTTTGCGTACATGGTTTTTCTCCATGACTTGAGATAATTCTTCCAAAGCTTGTCTTTCATCAGCAGCCTTTGGTAAATTAAGTGGACGTCCCAAATGGATAGACTTAGGAACAGCTTGAGCGATTAATGTGTCAATGCAATCAAGAGCTAAAACATCGAGCATACTTCGTATTTCATCGGAACGAATCCCAATGTGCCGAGAGGAAAAAAGAAATTCTTGCATAACGCTTATCCAATTAGTGCTTTATAAGCAACTTCATCCAACAACCCTTCAAGTTGTGTTTCATCCTGTAATTTCATTTTCCACAACCAGCCTTCTTTTTCGGCTTTCTGGTTTACCAATTCAGGGCTATTCGCTAATACCTCATTAATTTCAACAACTTCACCATCAAGAGGCGCGTAAACATCTGAAGCGGCCTTGACTGACTCCACAACAGCGGCAGCATCTCCCTTAGAAAGTTGCGTTCCACTTTGTGGTAAATCAATAAAAACTAAATCACCTAATTGCTCTTGAGCATAATGCGTAATACCAACAGTAACCTCTTGTCCTTCAACGCTGAGCCATTCATGATCTTCTGTAAAATAAATTTTAGACATAAAAAAACTATCCTTTAAAATAACGTTGTTGAACAAAGGGGAGTGAATGAACAGAAAGCGCAATTTTTTTTCCGCGCAACTCAGTAAAGACTTCCATTCCTATATCTTTCCAAGCAACAGGCACATAACCCATCGCAATAGGACCATCAAAAGAAGGGCCAAAACCACCCGATGTCACGACCCCGATCTGGTTTCCTTCATCATCAAAAAGCAGTGCTCCTGCACGAATGGGTTGGCGTGTTTGTGGCTTTAGACCAACTCGACAACGAGAAGGTCCCTTTTGAAGAGCTTCAAGAAAGGCCTTTGCCCCATAAAATTTCGCTTTTTCTCGAACAACTTTTGGAACCGCCCATGTTAAAGCAGCATCGATGGGTGTAGTATCAATTGTAATATCGTTACCATGCAAGCACAACCCTGCTTCCAGCCGAAGACTATCGCGCGCTGCAAGACCAATCCATTCAACACGAACATCACTTAGCAATTTTTCAGCCAATGCCGGCGCCTGATCCTCTGGAAGAGCAATTTCAAAACCATCTTCTCCTGTATAACCAGAACGCGTCAGGAACCAATCTTTTTGTGGTTCAAATCCTTGCATAAACAACAGTTCATTACCAGCCAAACCTGCGTCAGCTATAACCGCAGCAGCTTCTGGTCCCTGAAGAGCAAGCAGAACTCTTTCAAGAGCAATTACTTGACATTCAAAGCCAACCGTACGCTTTTTAAGTTCATCAAGATCGGCCTGCGCATTACCAGCATTGGCGACCACCATAAAACGAGATTCGGCTAAACGGGTGAGGATGAGATCATCTAGAATTCCAGCCTGCTCATTGAGCAAATAACTATACCGCGATTGACCAATTTTTAAAGCTGCTGCATCAAGAGGAAGAGCATATGATAAAAATTCAACTGCTTGTGTCCCTTCAATACTAATCAATTTCATGTGAGAAATATCAAAAAGACCGGCATGGGCACGTGTATGAAGATGCTCTTTCAAAACTCCAAGAGGATAAGTTAAAGGCATATTCCACCCAGCAAAAGCGCCAAACTTAGCTCCAGCTTTTTCATGTAATTCATACAGAGCAAGTGTTTTTAAAGATGATGTTCTGAATTCTTGTAATGTGCCCATACTATCTCCAAAGTCGCACTAACATCAACGTGATGTGGTCGTTTCTGCACCCCTCTGTCATAAACCTAAGAGACTCGCTAAAAAAGTTTTCGCTTACACCTTCGGCACGGATTATCCCGACTTTCCAGATATGCCTTTCTCCTTTTACGGTCCCTAAAGCCTGAGAGATCATGGGCTGTTTTTCCCTTCGGCGGCAGGCGAAAAATTTTGCAGTCTGCGCTCTCCCACAAAAGAATAAAAGAAGCAATAATGCTCTTTCCGGCATGCCCTGGTCTATAAACTATCTTTTTCACACTGTCATCAGCAAAATGACTATAATTACTTAATTTTTAGACTTGCGTAGATCATTTTAAAAGACTTATAATAACGGCCTTTTGAGCATTATGAAAATCGTAAGTGGCCGTGCTACAAGAAAGAAAAAGAAGGAGAGAAAATTGCAAAAGCCAAAACAAAAACATGGCTTGAAAAAATGCAAAATCTCCCGCACTATGAAGGATCATTAAATAATATCCCCCTCTCTTCCCTTGTACGGTTCAGCCCTAACCATGGAGTTTTATAGCTTAGAATAGTAAAGATTTTAGATATCTTGTAAATCATAGTATTAACATACAATAAATTGATTTTCTTCTCTTTGAATTTTTTTCTCTAAATAGTGTCATAAATTACGGCTATTTATATACCCAACTTCATAGAATAAAGGTTACAAAATACTCATGAAAGCTGGCAATATCCATTACAATTGCGAAAATGATCTACCAAAGCAAATTGCTCTTTTTCCCTTAGAAGGTGCACTCTTGTTGCCGGGTAGTTTTTTATCGCTCAACATTTTTGAACCAGAAGCGCTCGAAATGGTTGAAAATGTTATGGTATCCAATCGGTTATTAGGAATCATTCAACCACTTTCATCGGGTACAGAGCGCTTCTCCACACAACTTTACAAAATAGGCTGTATAGGACGCATTACAAACTATAACGAAACAGGAAATGGACAGCTTTTTATTATATTACAAGGTGTGTGCCGCTTCACTTTAGAACAGGAATTGATGAATACAAAGTCCTATCGAACTGCTCTCATCCGATCAAATACAAAAGACTTACAAGAACCCGATATTGCAGAAAGCATTAACCGAGAAAGCTTACTCAACATTGTGGAGAAATATCTCGCCATACATGAAATGGAATATAATTGGAACAGTATCATACAAGCTCCCACGCCGCTACTGGTTAATGCTTTTTCAACCCTTATCCCCTTTACGCCAGCAGAAAAACAAGCCTTACTCGAAGCCCCGGATATTGGAAGCCGGGCCCAAACTCTTCTTGCCTTAACCGAACGTTCACTTATGAAACAAACAGGGGCAGATTATCGTTTAAATTAATGAATGTCAAAACATGAAAAAAATAACCACCGACCCCAAAATGCTCGAATTGCTCGTCTGCCCAATCACAGGAGGGACACTTTCTTTGAACAGAAAAACACAAGAATTAATTTCACTTAAAGCAAAATTGGCCTACCCTATTCGCGATGGCGTGCCCATTATGCTTACTTCAGAAGCTCGTCCCTTACAGAATAATGAAAAAGTAACATATAAGAAATAAATAGTTCTCATTCAATTTAAAGAATTTCCCCTAATTAAATTAGCCTCTGCTTTTGTTTTTAATCGTACACGTAGCAATCAAGAGAGAGTGAAAATTGAAAACTCGAACACAAAAAAATAATCAGGTTTTGCAACTATCCCGAATGACTGAGAACTATTGTCATACCCAAGTACTTTATAGAAACTAAAAGATAGAGACTTATTTAGGTACAAAACTTCTAGATTTTCAGAAGCAATTCAGGCATGCTCTCTACCAGATAAAAAGCTTTTGAGATGTATACAAAATCTACATTTTATAATATTTCTGTAGAAAATTTTTTTTCAGAAGAGATATGATGGATCCTTCTTGGAAACAAGAAGGCAATTATTTAAGTGCAACTTTCCAACAAATTCTAAAATACAAGGAAAAGTTGAATCGTTTGGGAGTAAAATGCTTGCAATCAATTGCCGATATATTAAGATGTTCTTATTTTCTTCTTTTACGCTGATATCTCAAAATAAAGAAAATATCTCATACCAATTAATGAGCAAATATAATGCCCGATACAGCCATTACAAAATGCAAACTTCTTAGGGGAAACCATTGACAGAAGATGAAAAACTCTCTAGATTACAATGCTGTCAAGGGGGGGTAGCTGTGGCTTGGCGTACAATATTCGAACCTTCTCGACTCTTGAAGATTCAGAAGGGCTGTGGTTTTTGAATAGAAATGAGCCTGTCGGTTGTGCTGTAAATAACGGTTAATATGCACAAAAATTGGGCTTCTGAAATCAACAGACAATTTAGTATTCCTTGGATAGCTTGCTCTCTTAGAGATAGCTCGGGTAAGAACAGTGGAAAGAGACAGGAGTACAGAAAATGAGTTTTAAAGTTGCAGTTGTCGGTGCAACTGGGAATGTTGGTCGTGAAATGCTCACAATTCTAGAAGAGCGCGGTTTTCCTACTCATGAAGTCGTTCCTTTAGCATCACGACGCTCATTAGGGCAAGATGTTGCTTATGGTGATAAAACTTTAAAAGTAAAAGCGTTTGATAACTATGATTTTTCTGACACTGATCTTTGCCTGATGTCTGCTGGAGGAATCTTTTCCAAAGAGTATGCTCCCAAAATCGCTGCTACTGGCTGTGTCGTGATTGATAACTCATCCGCTTGGCGTTATGATGCTAATATCCCGTTGATTGTTCCCGAAGTTAATGCAGAAGCTATTAGTGAATTTTCTAAGCGCAATATTATAGCAAACCCCAATTGCTCAACAATTCAACTTGTTTTAGCTTTAAAACCTCTTCATGATGCAGCAACAATTAAACGCGTTGTGGTGTCCACTTATCAATCAGTTTCCGGAGCTGGTAAGCAAGGAATGGATGAATTATTTGAACAATCACGGGCGGTTTTTGTTGCCGATCCAATTGCATCAAAAAAATTTACCAAACGCATTGCCTTTAACGTTATCCCTCATATCGATGTTTTCATGGAAGATGGCTATACCAAAGAAGAATGGAAAATGATGGTTGAAACGAAAAAAATTCTTGACCCTAAGATAAAATTAACAGCCACAGCTGTCCGAGTCCCCGTCTTTATCGGTCATGCTGAAGCCGTTAATATTGAATTGGAAAAACCACTAAGCGCTAAGGAAGCGCAAGACATTCTACGCAATGCGCCTAGCTGTCAACTTATTGATAAACATGAAGATGGTGGATATATAACTCCCTATGAATGCACAGGGGAAGATGACACCTTTATTAGTCGTGTTCGCGAAGATATCACTGTCGAAAATGGTCTCGCTTTCTGGATTGCCGCTGACAATTTAAGAAAGGGTGCAGCGTTGAATGCAGTCCAAATTGCTGAATTGCTCATTTCTCGTAATCTTATAAATCCTAAGTCAGCAAGCTAAACAAAAAGAACAGCATAAAGCAAAAAAGCGCCTTATGCTGTCGTGCTTTTCCCTGTCATCAAAATACCCTTTGATTTTTTTACTTTGAATACTTTGAAGGAGCAGGATAAGTCACAATACGGTAACGTGTCTCATTTCGTTCAAAATTTCTGAAATTGACATTTTCACTGAACAAAGGATTGTAAGCAGTTACATGCTTTACGGATATACCATTTGCCTTCGGGGATGGATTAAAGATTGTTCGCTCATCCCTTTTCTTTACACCTGTGGAATCAATAACTAGATCTGTTCTGTATAGCTTTTGCACATTTTTCCGTTTTTTTTGAGGAACCGTAAGGGGTTTAAAACTGGAAACAGCCCGTTTTACTTTTTTCTTTTGTACTCTTATCGCAGAATTTGGTTTCACGCGCATATGTGTCAAAGAAATTTTAGGAACATTGTTGACATTTAGATAACGTGCCGATACCCAACCATCCCTTCCATTATAGTGTAGTAGACACCAATTTTGATTGGATAGACAGCCATTAATTTGCACTTTCGCTCCAGCTGGAATCGCTGTGATAACATTGTAAGCTGTCGCTGGCCCCGTACGTAAAATTGCCTGGCCTGATGCCACACGTGCAACTGTTCTAGCTGTTGCTTGAGAAGCGCTTACCCCCAGTCCAGATACTCCCAAAGCTAACAAAACCATAGTAGTTGATAAAAAACTTTTTTTTAACATCTTTTTTCCTCTCCAAATTATAAAGGACAAAATATTTGTCTTTGCAAAAATTTGCCGCGTTTTAATAAAATGATGATCAATTCTTTTCCTTATTAAAGATCCACCATATTTCGAGAAAACTCTCTTCTTATTGCGTCCCCTAAGGCCCTACACACAGGTCTATTTTTGTGGTTGTGTAATATTCTCCTTATGGATTTACTTCCAAAACTTCATCTGATTACTGGACTATCCAGCCAATCACCACTTAAAGAAGTTTTTAAATGGCTATTGGTTCCTCAAACGAATGATTTCAATCCAAGAATTTATTGCTTGAGCTTTGGAGAAGTGACTCTAGCTAAATATTTTGTTTTCTAAAAAGTGCTAACAATATAGGAAAAATAATATTATGTTTTTGAGTAAAAATGATTGAATATTCTATAAAGCTTTGATACCTTCGGCCCTTCATGTATTAGCATAGAGTATATCGAACCATTCCTTCAAAAATCTCTTTGAAAAGAAAAAGAAAGATAAACGTATATGATATTAAAGAAATTATCAAAAAGTGCTGCTATCGGATTGTTCGTTTCTCTCTTTACACTTTTCTTATTTACTGTCTTTTCCATGGCAGCAGAAAAATCAAAAATCAAGCTTGGTGTTATGGAAGGACATGAAGCAACTATTTGGAAGGTTGCAGCTGAACAAGCTAAAAAATCTGGTCTAGATATTGAACTCGTTTATTTTTCTGATTACACTCTTCCTAACGACGCTGTTAATGCAGGAGAGATTGATGCGAATGCTTTTCAGCACACACCTTATCTTAAGAATCAGATTGAACAGTATCATTACAAACTTTCAATTGTAGGGTATACTTTCGTGACCCCAATTGGAGTCTATTCCCACAAAATAAAAGATATAAAAGAACTGCGCGACGGAGCACATGTTGGTATTCCTAACGATCCATCAAATGGTGGAAGGGCCTTACTCCTTCTTAATTCTCTAGGTCTCATTAAATTAAAAGATCCTCATGACACTCTCGCGTCTCAACTTGATATTATTGCAAATCCTAAAAACTTGAAAATTCGTGAATTAGATTCTGGTATATTAGGACGAGCAATCGATGATTTTGATATTGCGATCATAAACACAAACTGGGCTTTGATGTCCGAATTAAATTTACAAAAAGATGTGATCGCGTGGGAAAAAGTAGAAAATAACCCTTATAATAATATCATTGTTGTACGTACCAACGATAAAGATAAACAATGGGTCAAAAAATTAGTTGCTGCCTATAATAGTGAACCTGTCCGTGCAAAAATTAAAAAAGTTTTTGGTACAACTGCTCAAACATCTTGGTAATTGTGAATGGAAAAACCCGTTCTTATCTCCTTAAAAAACGTTAGCCGTTATTTGAACAAAACCTCTAGAATTCCAACAGTTGATAATTTATCTCTAAATATTCATGCAGGTGAAATTCTTGGTATTATTGGCCGCAGTGGAGCAGGAAAATCAACACTTATTCGCTGTTTAAATGGATTAGAAAAAATTGACGCAGGATCCATTCTTTTTGAAGGAGTTGATATTTCACATTTGTCAGAGGTAGAATGGGCGCCTTATCGTCAACGAATTGGAATGATTTTTCAACATTTCAATCTTTTATCATCGCAAAATATTCTTAATAATATTGCCTTACCACTTAAATTAATAGGTATAAATAAAAAACAGCGCTATAAACGTGCCTTTGAACTCATTGAACTTGTAGGGTTATGTGGTAAAGAATACTGTTATCCGGCAGAACTATCAGGAGGACAAAAGCAACGCGTTGGCATTGCACGCTCTTTGGCTGCTAACCCTAAAATATTGTTATCAGATGAAGCCACCTCTGCACTTGATCCTGAAACAACACAATCAATTTTGAAACTTCTCGCCGATATTAACAACCGCCTTAATCTTACTATTGTGCTCATTACCCATGAAATGGATGTCGTGCGCACCATTGCTCACCGTGTTGTTGTACTCAACCAAGGGCGCATTGTGGAAGAAGGATGTGTGAAAGATATTTTTTCCTCACCACAGGAAGAAACAACCATTGCCATGCTCAAACGTGTTACCCCACAACTTCCTGAAAAATTTGCTAAAAATCTTAAATCAATAGGTCAAGAAGCTATTATTGAAGTGAATCTTGCGGGTGAAATTATCCAACAACCCTTTCTTAATCTTCTTGAAAATGACATTGGTCTAAGGGCACGTATTCTGCATGGTGGTATTGATACAATCCAAGGCGAAACCATCGGACGTTTGTTCTTAGGTCTTCCTAGCAAAAACACAGAAGCTTTAGAAAAAGCTGTTCAGTGGTTAACCGAAAAAGGAGAATATTGCGAGGTTTTAGGTTATGTTTAATATTCTCTATCATGAACTCCCCAATGCTGTTTTTGATACAATATTGATGACAATAAGTGCTTCTTTTATGGCACTTATTATAGGGCTTCCACTTGGTATTTTACTTGACATAACTATGCGTAAGTGGATTTTTGCCTCATCTTTTATCAATCGCCCTTTAAGTATCATCATTGATAGTATCCGTGCCATTCCCTTTATTATTCTTGCATTTTACCTTCTTCCTGTTACTCGCATGATTGTAGGAAAAGGTGTGGGAATGTCTTCGGTGATTTTTGTACTTACCATTTCAGCTATTCCTTTTTATGCACGAATGGTGGAACTTTCTTTGAAAACAGTTGAAAACGGATTAATTGAAGCTGTCCGCTCTATGGGAGCGAGTCGTTTTCAAATTATCAGACATGTTCTTATTCCTGAAGCGCTCCCTAACCTGATCACGGGTTTTACAGTCATGATTATTTCTCTTATTGGAGCTACTTCTCTCGCAGGATATCTTGGTGGAGGAGGTTTAGGTGATATGGCAATCCGCTATGGCTACCAACGTTATAATACCCCCATCATGACAACTGTTATCATAATTTTGATCATTCTAAATGTTATTATCCAATGGTCTTCTGATAAAATTGTGAAAAAGCTTGATAAAACAAAACATTAAAGCAGTTTAAAAGTTCACAAATTTTTCTCTAACTACAGCAACAACAAGCCACTGAGCAGTGAGAGCTGGCTTTTTGAACTGTTCAATTTCTACTGTGACCCCATAATGAAAAACAACCCGACCAGAAGGACGAATTTCAGCATCATCTAAAACAAAACGGGCACGCACCTGTGTACCTGTTTTTACAGGACTCATAAAACGTACTTTATCAAAACCATAATTAATGCCCATCATTGCACCTTCCAATTCTGGAAGTGCTTCATAAGCTAACGTAGATAAAAGTGATAATGTCAAAAAACCATGAGCGATAGTGCCACCAAAAGGTGTGTTTTTAGCTTTTTCCTCATCTACATGGATCCATTGATGATCATCTGTTGCGCACGCAAATTGATTGATCATATCCTGCGTAACAAGACGCCATTGAGATAGCCCTACCTCTTTTCCAATAAAATTGACTACATCTTGTACTGCTATTTTTTGCTGCATAACATTATTCCTGTTTATGTGATAAAATTCCCCAGTCCTCTTGCTTTTATAAAACCCATTGGTTAGAGCATCAAGGATAAAAGACTCATAGTGTTAGAAGTAAACATGCCTTATGGATTGAGAAAACACCGTATTTAATAAGATAATTTTTAAATGGAAGAAAACAATGGTAAGCAATGTGAGCTTAACAGGTTTGGCACGTGATTTGAAGCAACGTGCAGAAAATCATCCCCCCATCCGCATTGGATTAATTGGTTGCGGTGAAATGGGAACAGATTTACTTTCAAGCATTGCGCATATGGATGGCATAGAAATCGCAGCCGTTGCCACCCGAACACCATCACGTGTCTTTGATGCTGCCATATTAGCCTATGGCGAAGATGACCATGCGTGTGAAATTGAAAATACCTATGCCTTAACCCAAGCCATTGAAAAAGGTTTAATTGCAACCACAAACGATATTGACCTTGTCTTACGCCATGAACAAATTGACATCATCGTTGATGCAACAGGCTATCCTGAAGCTGGGGCAGAAATTGGTTTCAAAACATTTGAAAACAACAAACATCTTGTCACAATGAATGTAGAAACAGATGTTACAATTGGCGCTTATCTCAAATATGAAGCGGAAAAAAAAGGTCTCATTTACACACTTGGCGCTGGTGATGAACCATCTTCCTGTATGGAACTCATCGAATTTGTCTCAGCCCTTGGGCACAAAATTGTTGCGGCTGGTAAGGGAAAAAACAATCCACTTATCTTTGATGCCACACCTGATCTTTACGAAGAAGAAGCGTTAAAACGTAATATGAATGTTCGCATGTTAGTTGAATTTATTGATGGTTCCAAAACGATGGTTGAAATGGCAGCTCTTGCCAACGCAACTGGACTTCTGCCAGATTGCCCCGGAATGCATGGACCACAAGCTTCTCTCCAAGACTTAAACACAGTACTCATTCCAAAACGAGATGGAGGTATTTTAAATAGATATGGTGTTGTAGATTATTCGATAGGTCAAGGAGTTGCTCCAGGTGTTTTTGTGATCGCCGAAATAGCACATCCAAGGTTACGCGAACGGATAGAAGATTTAAAAATTGGTCAAGGACCTTATTTTACCTTTTATCGTCCCTATCATTTAACCGCAATGGAAGTTCCGCTAACTTGCGCCCGCATTATGCTTTATGGCAAAAAAGACATGGTACCGCTTAGCCACCCAGTAGCAGAAGTCTGTGCTGTTGCTAAAAAAGATTTATATCCTGGTGATAAATTAGATTTTATCGGCCTCTACAGTTATCGTGCTTGGATAATGAGCATTGCAGAAGCACGCGCTCACCACGCCATTCCATGTGGTCTTTTGGAAAAAGCAACAGTTACAGCTGAAATTAAAAAAAATGAACTTATCACAGTACATAATACAGCCATTCGAGAAAACCAGTGGATTGCACAACTTCGAGCTAAACAAGATCTTTTGTTGAATTCCCCTCCCCCCGCTAACGCCTAAAAACTCTATTGCTTTTTTTTGCAAAGAATTCACAGGCTATGTAAAAAAAGAATAAGATTCGATTGTTTTCAAAAAAGTATAAATTAAGGGATTTTAAAATCTTACCGATGTATATCAAAAGAATATCCCACTTTGTCCTCAATATATAACTGAGCAGTCCATAT
Source organism: Bartonella vaga (assembly GCF_037070895.1). NCBI lineage: Bacteria > Pseudomonadati > Pseudomonadota > Alphaproteobacteria > Hyphomicrobiales > Bartonellaceae > Bartonella > Bartonella vaga. The sequence continues at coordinate 69,739 of NZ_JAYMZK010000006.1, read as the reverse complement.
CACCTAATACAACATAAATTGCTCAATATATTGTTTTTTCATAAACAACGAAATAATTAACAAAACTGACTGATACAGTAGATAATTCCTTTAGCTAATTAAATAAATAATGAAATAAGAGCTACAATAACATTAGCTAAATCTCCCGTAAACAATGCCGTTAGTAATGATACGATACTTATGCCACCCCAAAATCCCGCATATTCTTTAAAGAAAGATACTTTCTTAACTGCTCCTAAAGCCAATCCGTCTTGTTTCCCAATATTTTGGAGAACCACTATATCTCTTTCCCTCGCAACTGCATTTTTTTCTGGTGGAATAATAACCATCTCTTCTTGAAATTGAGCTCTCATAACATTCGCATTACTATCAACAGTATTTGCAAAACAAAAAATAAACGCCGTAATAATACATGAGCATATATAATTTTGAGATAATTTAAACATAACTTCCCTCGCTCCTCTTTTTTACTGAAAAAGCTAAAGAATGTTCATAATATACAGGATATAAAGTACACATTTAGCTATTTATTTCAATTAAAACAATACAAATATAAAACATTATATTTATTATGTTACGATATATATAGCACATTATGTATAATAAATAAAGACACAAAAAAGCCATGATTTGTTTTTCAAAAATTTTAGACAAATTTTTTCATGATGCTTCACTTTTACCAAGGTAAAATTTCCGTTGCATATATTTTATATAAATTTGCGTTTTTTTGACATGTAGACTAGAATTCAAGAAGAGTAACTTCACCATCTTTGAAGATCTCGTATCTGTTGATTTCTCTTTTTGGCAATAAATGATAAATGTATGAAACCCGACACACCTTTCCTTGCCCTTTTGCCCTTAGGTGCGCACGAATATCACGGAAATCACCTTCCATTTGAAACCGACTGGATTATTGCTGAAGCTTTTGCAAAGGCGCTCACTTTACAAAAAAAAGAGCAATTTCCTATCGCGCTCTTACCAGTTGAAAAGATTGGCTATTCTGTTGAACATATGGATGTTACTGGCACACAAACGCTCACCTTTTTTAACGCCATAGAACGATGGATCAGTATTGGTGAAAATTGCTATCGAAAAGGTATCAAGCGCTTTCTTCTTCTCAATGCCCACGGAGGTAACTCACCTTTAATCAGTATTGTGATAACCGAATTACGAAGACGTTTTTCAATGCTTGCTGTAGCAACAAGCTGGACTCGTTTTGGCTTACCACAAGGACTAATGCAACCGTCTCAACAGCACCTTGATATACATGGAGGATTTATCGAAACCTCCTTAATGCTTTATTTAGCGCCGGAAAAAGTGCAGATGAAGAAAGCAGAAAATTTTTATAATAAACAAGCTGACATGATTGCCAATTATCGGTACTTACGTGCTTATGGCCCTCATGCTTTTGGGTGGAAAATGCGTGATCTCAACCTTCAAGGGGCAGCAGGGAATGCAAGCAAAGCGACATCTCAAGCCGGTGAAGCCATTTTTTCTCATGTTCTTTGTGGGCTTTGTGATTTATTTGAAGATATCAGACGATTTGAAATAAACACATTACGATAAAAATCGCACCATAGAAAAGAAAGAAAATATATCTTTAAAAATCTCCGTTACAGTTTTTACAAGCTATCTAAATTACTCTTCTCAATCGCATCCTCAACAAAAATCATGGCGAATGTTATGCAATCATCGTTAATAAATTTGGCGTAACTGACGTCGATAATTACCTTATCGTTGATAACGGACGAAGAAATACAGAAAATGAATAATGGCTGTATTTTCTGTACCATACGCAGTAACCTTATTCGCATTTTAGAAAGTTTTACGCAATGCTCTCATCGTGTTGGTGCTTTCATCCGAGAAATAACAAGACTTGTTAATCCCGCTCCCATTGCACAAACTTTCTTTACCGACGATACTATCCATGAAAGAATTGCCCTTGACAGGGTTATCACAATCATTGATTGCAAAACATTTTCCATTATGGCTTTTAAAAGCTATGAAGCCGAAGAGCAAATTGCTTTCTCTGATCTTGATATTGTCCTGTTAAATAGGATTGATCTTATTAACGCTAAAGAACGCGCATACATCGAATTGCTTACCCTCGCGATTAATTATCAAGCTATTCTTTATGCAACAGAGTATACCAACATCCCGCTTAATAAAATCCTTGACCATGGCTCTTTTTACCTACCGCACACTCTAGATAAAGATCCCCACTTTCTCAATCACAAGCATTCAGATCATGTGTGTGCTCCTGCTTGCAATTGAAATCATGAACATCACTACCCACCAACCATTCATGACATTACAATCACTTCTGTAAGTTTAAAAACACAAACCCTTCAACCAGAAAATTTTTTTCCTTAGATCCAACAGATCACGCAACAACAAGGAGCTAATATTTTGCATTTAAAGGACATTATTGCGTTTCAAAGCGATAATGACCGTTAATCATTCAAGGTGTACACATGCCTCTTGAGTGCCAACGTCAACGCCTATGGCGTAATATGCAAGAAAACACCTTACATAACTGGCATCTTTAAAACAAGAAAATCATATAAAAATACATTCATCGCTTATCAAGAATTGACGAAGAGATGAATAAAAAACAGCTGTAGCATCCACTAAACAAGCGCTTTCCAAAACTAATCCTCATTCACTTATATTATATTGACATAAAAACCATCAATGGTGGATTGCCAATTTATATCATACCATCATCGTAAGAAATCACAGAAAAGTTACTTTAGCTCCAAAAAGAAAATAATACTGTCATAAAGTATTTTCAATCACAAACAAAAGAAGCATTGAGATAAAGTAAGCTAAATTTTAATAAATAAAAGGCAATGCATCCCATTGCCTTTTACGCAAAATACACATGCAGTTTTTTAAAAAAGGTAACGCAAACCAGCAGAGAAACTTGCTCCCGAAAAACCTGCTTTGGCAAGCCGGTGCTGATAGGCTATATCTCCATGAAGTGAAACTTTCGAAAATAGTCGAGCATTAAAACCAAGCCCAGCTTCTACGAAAGAGCCAAAAGCACCTAACTGGAAATCCCTCTTAAAAGACATAAACTCTCTATCTTCAAAACTATGCAAAAGATACAACTTACCATAAAGGGAAATAACACTACCCTCTTCAAAAGTAGAAAAAATCCTGGTTAAACGTCCACCAACACGGGCTGTCAACTGATTAAATTTTCCCATATCAATATCAAGTTCATCAACATCACGCGCACGATTAAACTTAAGATGCTGATATATAATCTGAACCTGAGGATCAAAAACGACACTCTTATGCCCTAAAGAAAATGCCTTACCACTTGTCATAGAAGCACTGAACTGCTTACCTTTTAATGTTACTACCTTATCCCGTGCAAAAGTGAAAACATCTCCTCTAAACAGACCATAAGATAAAACCCCATCTACATAAAAATCGGTGTTGTATTGCAAATTTCCATAGGTAGAAACAGACCATTTATCAAACGTACTCTTTTTACTTTGTTCAACATTTCGAGGATGCACAAAGAGGCTTCCGTAGGTTCCCATAATTCCAAAGAACGCACGACTGTATGAACTCTCAATTTCCTTCAGTAGCATACCAGCTTCCAATGCATTATAATCGAGTTCAGCCCCATACCCATACTCAAAAGCAGATAAATTGGAATTATAACGATGGCTTCCACCATAAGCATTCAGAAAAAAAGCTGAATTTTCATCGTTATTCAAAGAACTACGGAAAGCACCTCGCATTGTCTCCAATCTCTTACTCTGAGTACTAAGATCCATCAAGCCAGCATGGAATAAAGAGTTTGGAAGAAGGAGGTAAGTTGGCAATTGCGGAACAAGAGCTCTAATTCCTTGCTTGAGCGGAACATGAGGCTCAACAGGGGGAATGGATGGAGGATCTACCGGCTCAGATGAAGACGGCGCAGATGCGGAAGGCGTAGGTGAAGCAGGTCTTCCAGAACTCTCAGATGGAGGATCTCCTCGCTCAGATGAAGAAGGCACAGATGTGGAGGGCGTAGTTGAAGCAGGTCTAGAACCCCTAGATGGAGGATTTCCTCGCCCAGATGAAGAAGGCACAGATGTGGAAGGCGTAGTTGAAGCAGGTCTAGAATCCCCAGATGAAGGATCTCCTCGCTCAGATGAAGAAGGCACAGATGCGGAAGGCGTAGTTGAAGCAGGTCTAGAATCCCCAGATGAAGGATCTCCTCGCTCAGATGAAGAAGGCACAGATGCGGAAGGCGTAGGTAAAACAGGTCTAGAATCCCCAGATGGAGGATCTACTGACTCAGATGAAGACGGATCCGATGTGGAAGACGTAGATGAATCAGGTCTAAAAATCCTAGATGGAGAAACTCCTGACACAGGCGAAGATGGATCCGATGTAGAAGGTATAGATGGAGTTTGTATAGGATTCACAGACGAAGAATCTGTTGTCTCAGACGGATAAGTCGTAGGTGATGTAGGAGGTATAAATGGAACGGATGGAAAATCTGTAGACGAAGAATTTATTGGATCAAATGTCTCAGGCGAAGAAGGCAAAAGCGTACCTGATATAGTCTCAACAGGATTTTCTTCAGGCTTAATATAGACACCTTCAAGGCGGAAATCCCAAAATTTTCCATCACCTTCAATCAACCTATTCGTAGCACTCGCTTCTCCTAAAGTGGAACCTGGACCATAGCCACGAAGACGATATTGATATGGAAAACCATTAACTGCAATATACGAATTGCCCAGTTTAAAAGAATCTTCCTTCGCATTCCCCGAAACTTGAATAAGTGAAACACTTTGATCTTTTCCCTCAGTGACCTTTTTACCTGAAGCTCTTAAGAAATTTTCCATATGAACTAGAGTGTTTCCATGAACATCACCATAGATAAAAATGCGATCCGTCTTTTCAGAATCGAACAAACCTTCATCATCCACAAACACATTAAGCTTAACCTGAACATTACCTTCTGCTTTGTATACTTTTCTACTCGCCGCAGGCCTGTATGGTACCGCCTCACCTTCTTCATTGATATCTGCTCTTTTTCCAATACGTAGCGTTTTATAATCATTAGATGTAGATTTCTTGAAAACAATAGTACTATCGGAAAGATTTATAAATGAGAGTGATACATTTCCTGAATCTAATTCCGATAAATCTGTATATTTGCTTTTGGTGAAATACCAAGTCGAGGCACGCGTTAGCGTTAATCCAGCGGTAGATAAATTATCAACGCTTGCATCTCCTATAAGCGAAGAAGCGTTAGCTTTAACATATATAAAAGAATCATTTTCAGCTTTTAATAAAAAGTCACCAGAGATCTTTGTTCCTTCCGATAATTCAAAAATAGCTTTAGCACCATAGCCACTATCCCCTGTAGTATAAATAACGGTACCACCCGGAACTGTAAGAGTTGTATTTTTCAAAGAAATAAACGCCTTCCCTAGGATAGTTCCCCCTGCTCCTGAAAATTCCTTATCATCTAGACCCAACATTCTGGAAGAATCGTCTGGATTTAATGCATCAAAATACAAACCATACAATCCCTCCCCCCCTATAGAAATATTTGACCTTTCAACATTAATACGTGTATCCTTTAAAGCATCTGATGAACCATACTCTTGAAGTAACTTACCCCTACTATTTACAAAAGCTGAAAAATTTGTAATTATAAAGCCATGCATATCGGTAAGCTTAACAGTATTATCTCTTAAATGCACATTACCACTTTGCCAGACCTCAAAAGCTTCTGGTAATACACCTTCATCTTCATTCTCAGCTCCCAACTTCACCTTTTTTCCTTTTCCCGTAATGGTCATATTATCGAGATTATACTTTCCTCCAAGCCGCGTTGAAAATGAGCCAATTTCATTAAAAGTAACGTTAACACCTGCCATCCTAACAAAGGCACCAAAATCATTAACGATACCAATTCCTTTTATCTCCAAGTTATCTGGTTCAATATCAATATTTACACGAACTAAAGCAACATCGGTTTTTTTCCCCGATGCATAAATAGCGTGCGAACCTCCCTTAATTGATCCTCCTGTCATAGTAATAACGGCATCCTGAGCACGAAGGCCAGGTACATCCTGAAAGTTTGAATTAGTAAGAACAAGCTTTCCACCCTCTAACACGTACGCACCATATGCAGTTATTTTATCTGAATCATTACCTAAAACCTTTATCTCAGAGGCATCAATAACAGTACCTTTCTTTCTGACATCTATAGCAGCATCCAAATAAGGATCCTCAGAACTTGTTAAATTATAGGTTTTCTTTTGGAGTATGTGTTTTTGACCATCGCTACATTTATAAAACTTAGCCTCCGAATTACACGAAGTCCCCGAAGCATTGACATTGGAAATTTGCCAACAAGAGGCAATAGCTGTTGCAAGAGTGCATAAAAATGTATGTTTACGAAATACATTGATCATAACTCTTTTACTCCTATTTATTAATGAAGAATACTTAGTAGTTTGTTTCAAAAGTTTCTAAAAATACAAGAGATACAAAATTAAAGAGATGATTTAATACTTAACATAACTAATATATTTATTTTACAAATTAATACATAATTTATATATACTTAAAAACAACAATAAAATTCACAAAAAAAGCTTATTTATAAAAAACTACTCTTGTAAAATTACGCTAAGCAACCACATCTCTAAGAAACGCAAACTAAAGATAATAGAGTACCAAAAAAAATTCTGTTCCCCCAAAAGGGGCAAAACGCTTACCTAAAAATTAAAAAAATACAAACTGTCTACTTCGAAACATTGCGCCTGGCTTTTCTGAATATATGGCAATAAGAGAACTATCCGTTAGCAAAAGCAGATATCTTAAAATTTGTAGAAAAAAATCCCTAATTCCCAATGCAAAATGAATAACAGAAGCATAAAAGCCAGCTGCAATATAACTAAGGTAAAAGCCAAACCAAACGGAACAAGCCGTATGTCCACGAAAATAATCACTTTTAAACTGAGAAGTTTTTAGCTGCGAACAATCCAGACTGAAAAAACGCGGATCATACTCAACTTCACGGCAGTTACCCCCAAAGCGTTTACTATTACCAAGCAGCTTTTGTCTAATCAATCTGTTCTCATCTTCCGCTTTCCAAGAAGAAGAACTCGAATCACAAGCATAAAGATGATATCGGTCAGGCTTCTCTCTTAATGCTATACAATCAGCCGGCGACTTATTAAATAACTCAACGTTAGCATAAGAACTGCCATCAACGCGCGCTCCGCCTATAAAGAAAGAATCATAAGCCTCAAACCCAAACTGACCTTGCAATTCTTGAAAATCTATAAAATTCTTATCGTGCCTAAAAACTACTAATGCACTTTCAGCTGCTAAACCATAAACGCTGCTAACATTAACCTTACCATTCTTAACAATACACAAACCACCTGGCTTGACATCAAAAATCGCCAAAATCCCAACATTATCATGACCACCTATTTTTTTGCCATTTTCAATCACAGAAACATCATCCAAAACGATTGCTGATTTCTGTGACATAAATACCTCTGATATAACGGCTTTAGACTTTCTCAATTTTAAAGCCCCACCAATACCTAAACCTTCTTCTTTTCCTACCTTAATGGCAATATTGGCAAATTGCTTTATGCTCATATCGTCAATACAGCTTGAAGTGAGTACGTAAGATTTACCAGTTTTGACATCCGTTATAAAAGTATTGCGTAAATACATCTTAAAAAGGAAATGACACAAGCGCTCACCCTTGGACTTAATATCTACATTGAATACAAAGAAAGGAACAGACGTAGTAAGAGCATATAAATATATACGATGCTTTAAGACTTTAATCATAGCTTATTATAAAACTTTCTTCTCTCGCTTTCACTAAGAACTGAAGAGATATATTTCCCGATAGCTCTATTTCATATTCTTCATATAATACGTTTTGGATTATATGTAAAGTTGTAAACAAAAAAATAACATAATAAAGTCGCCATTTTTGCTTGGATTTTTCACAAAAAATGTGTCAAATAGAAAATACAGTAAAAAGTGATAACTAAAATCACTAAAATATGCATTCCAAAAAATCTACCCTCTAGTGAATTTATGTTTATAATTCAAATAATTATGAAATATAATCTTTAGAAGTAGTTAGTATAGACGCCAAATAGAATTTCTTAAGAAGAGCTAAAATCGTTCACACATAAAACTAAAATCGTCCACATATAAAATATGCAGTTTGTCTATAATTAAAATCACATATAAAATGAAGTTCACAGTAAAAAGCACAAAATGTATTTTTAATCACAGCAAACGCCTTGGAAATACCCTACAACATACATCATAAAATGATCTGTTTTTTCCAATCGTAATATTAAAACTGTCAATATCATGTCTCTCATTAAACTGAAGACATTGACAGGAAAACTCTATTTACGGATCAAAAAAGTTTACACTCTATAGTAACCCCTTGACTAGAAAGTATGGATCATAAACACAAAAAAATCCCTAAAAAATTCATTTTATGCTGCATATTTTCATATATAGTCAGTTTCATTTATCGAATATACTTTCTTAGTTTTGTTCAACATCCAAAGGAAGCAGAGCTGTACGCACTTTTTGTACTTTTCAGCAAAATACCTCCTTCTATGTTATGATATTATAATTATATGCCCGTTTCCATAATCATATTCAAGTGCAGATAAGTTTGAAATACAACGATAATTTTCTGCCGTAGCTACGCAAAAAGTATAGACTTCATCAATTATTGAAAATTGACGAAAAACAGTCTGCGTAATTTCCAATAACTTAGTTTTGACTGCTAACATTCATTAAAACAACACAAATGCACCAGTTAGAAAAAAGAATGCCTAGCAATAACAATAGAATTGCGGCGTAACGAAAAAACTATCTCACTTGGATATAGAAGAATAACCTTTCGGTACAACAAAAACAAATGCAACAAGAGTAAAATCGGCATCAAGCGCAGTGGAACACTTCTCCTGGTACCTCAAGCTCAGTGACAACATACCTAACGGATATAGAAAAAGCAGAGCGACAACTCAGAAAACTGAAATTTAATGATAGCAGGTATAATAACAGTAAAAGCTAGTAAAGTAAGAAAGCTACTTGAATCTTCAATATTTTTTACAAAATCAATAAACGCGACCTTCATTTCAATAAGAGCGAGAAACAGATGAGGAAATATTTTCATAAAGAATGTGAATATAAACATAGTCAAATAAAGCACAAGAAGCAAATCCATATAACTTGTGAAATACAATTGAAAAACAATGTAGTGTAAAGTTCACTATAAAAATTAATATCCAAAAACAACTTTAATAAGCTTGCACCAATACACTACATGCTTTAGTTTTTAGGCTATTATCCATAACTCAACTCACAGCACTAATGCAGCAACGCACTTATATAAATTAAGATGAATAAATGTCTTGCAGACTATATCAATTGTTGTGTGCTAGCTTGAGAAAAAGTAATGCATATATTTTTATTTAAGAAATTTTTGAAACGGAAATATAAACTAATTTTGGAAGAATAGAGAAACATAAACCTTCATCTATTTTTATTAATCCTTGTATTCGACTTTTACGCTTTTCAAAATCCTTTAGAACCATATTTTTAAAAGAATTGAGATTGCACATCCCCTGATATTTTTGTTTTTTCCTTCTCTAATGGAGTCAAGCTCCTCACAAAAGAACGGTAGATGGCTACACAGCTGATTCGTCCACTTATTTTAAATAAAATACCTCTTGTTGTCCCTAGAGTTCGTCTCACGACACCATCTGTAAACAGTATAAGTAAAATCCATTAAACCCACTCTTTTTACTTTCATGAAAGAACAGGCTGATATTATTTTAGGTATCAGCTTTATGACTTCTCTATATTAAGACAATTTTTTAGGGCATGTTTCCTCCTTTTTTAAATGTTTTTTATTCACATACCTCTTTTGTGATACGTGAAAATAATTTTTATTTATTCATCGTGAGAAAAGTCAAAATGAGAGAATATTTGTGTATCCAGCACTCTTACTTAAGGTAAAATTAATTATCTTTTAAAAACAATGAATTGTAATAATACAGTAAATCTCCATCAAGCACATTTAATATATGGCAAGTGTCTATCACTTAAAAATGTTAGCAAGGTAAAGCTTACGAGGAAAAAAAAGTCGCAGGCATAGCTTGCGACTTTTAAAAATATAGATCAAAAATACTACAGCATTAAAAACGATAACGTAGCCCACCAGAAAAACTAGTTCCTGAAAAGCCGGCTTTAGTCAGCTTATGCTGATAAACCAAATCAGCGTGAAGCTCAAACTTTGGAGACAGTCGAGCATTAAAACCTAATCCTGTTTCTAATGCAGAACCCAAAGCTCCTAGCTGAAAAGCATCTTTAAAATGCACAAATTGTTTTCCTGCGAAACCATGGATAAGATGGAGCTTACCATACAAGGAAACAAGACGCGCCTCATCTATTGCAGTAAGTGTCTTTGTTAAACGTCCACCAACACGCATCACCCATTGATCAAGTTTCCCCATATCAATATCAAAATCGTCAATATCATGAGCCTTATCAAAGTAAAGACGCTGATAAACAACTTGAACTTGCGGATCAAACACAAAAGCGTCATCCCCTATGATAAACGCTTTACCAGAATTCAACGAAACGCTTAGAGGATTTCCTTTTAATGCCGCTGTCTTACCCCGTGCCCGTGTGAGAACATCACCCTTAAACAGACCATAGGATAAAAGACCATCAACATAAAAGCCTGAGTCATGCTGCATACCGCCATACGCAGTAACTGACCATTTATTAAACGCACTTTTTCGGCTTTGTTCAACATCTAAGGGTTGCAAGGAAAGCTTTTCGTAGGACCCTATAATCCCAAAAGATACGGTACTATATAGATTCTCGATTGTCTGCAGCAAAACACCTGCATCGATAGCGTTATAATCAAGATCACCTCCATAACCATATTCAGATGTGGACAAATTCGAGCTATAATGATGATTACCGCCATAACCACGCACAAAAAAGGCAGAGTTCTCGTTATTACTCAACACGCCCTCAGAAGTATTTCTCAAAATTTCTAACCGCTTGTTGTGATTTCCAACATTCATTAATCCTGTATGAAACAAGACATTCGGCAAAAGCAAATAAGTTGAAACTTGTGGAACAACGTCCTTCACCTCTGGCTTGGGAGCAGGTTCAGGATGGGGATGGGGAATCGGTATAAGATCAGGAACTGGACCAGGTTTAATATCAGAATCAATATACCTATTCTCGAGACGAAAATCCCAAAACTTTTTATCACCTTTAACTACTCTTTGAGAAATATCCGCCTCTCCTAAATCAGATTCTGGACCATAAGCATAAAGCTGATACCTATAAGGTGAATGTTCCAACGTAACATAACCACCATCTAGCTTAAAAGAATTTTTCTCCGCTTTTCCAGAAACCTGAATAATTGAGATACCTTGGCTATTTCCACCTTTCCCTGTATACCCCCCTGGACTTCCTGAAACAGGACGCACATGTACTGTCGATATTCCAGAAACATCACCATGAATTAAAATGCGATCGGTCTCTTGCTTATCAGGTGAACCACCAGTATTCAGATATGTGTTAAGATAAATATGCGCACCATCACTCACCTTATAAACTTCACCAGTTCCTTTTCCGATGTGGAGTGTTTGATATTCATAATTCGAAGAAGATTTTTGTTTTTTAAAATTGATAGAACTATCCTTTATAAGGCTTACTAATGAAACAAATGATTCATTTCTAGAACCAGGCGCATTCAGATTTCTGTGTTGATTTTGCTTCAAGATCCAGGTCGCACCATCACCTAAGTAAAGCTCAGAAGTAGAAACATCATCAACATAAGCTCCCCCTTCAAGGGTGGAAGCACTCGCCAAAACTTTTACCAAAGCGCCCTTTTCAACTCTTAACAATGCTTTCCCTGAAAGGGTACTTTGCATCAAATTAACAACGCCAAAAGTAGCATCGGTGCTGTAAATAGCCGTACTATCCGGAACTGCCAATGTTGTTTTTCTGATATTAACAGCCTCTATTCTGGATGGAATTTTTTCTTCTCCTAGATTTTCTCTACCCTGATATCCCCCAAACGGTGCCTCTCCCCGAAAATATATACCGTAAGATTTATCCCCATTCACTGTAATAGAAGAAGATTTAACATTAACCTCAGTTACCTTAGAATCCCTCGGTAAATTGCCACCCAATGGAACTGAGTTAAACGTACTTATTGTGTTTTCTAGCAATATAGCATGTCCATCAGTAACATCAACAATTCCATTAAAATTAACAGAACCACCTAAATCCATGAAAAAAACTGCATGTTTCTTGTCTTTGTCACCCTTACCAGTAACAGTAACATTACTCAAGTTAACCTCACCGCCTTGTGCTGTATAAACACCATGACTATTCGTGAAATTAACTTCTCCCTCTTTCATAAGGATCTTTGCATCGCCATAACTCCACAGACTGGCATTCCCATTGTCCGTCTTAATTTTTGTATTGCCTAAAATAACCAATGACTTTTCGATTGCTTTAACGGCCTTATTATTGTTCTCAATAATTCCCTTCTTTACCTCAATTATTCCATTATTAGCATAAAGACCTATACTTGCATTCTTGAGCATCAAGTTTGTTAAAGAAATATTTCCATTATCCAATACTTTTACACCATATGTAAAAGGCTTAGCTGGAATTTCACTGCTAATGGTTACATTTTTCCCTGAAACCTTCGCTCCATGCCCATGCACCTTTATAGCAAAATTAGAGGGATATGTCTCAACATTCTCATTCGTAATCTTATAAGAATGATTGTCGATATTACGATTTTTACACCCACTACACAGGTAGTATAATCCATCATGCACCACAAGCTGCAACTTGCCATCATGGCCGTGGATTGAATATTCCCTGGAGACTGGCTCACGCTCCCCACTCATCCCACTAAGAGGTTTTCTTTGGTCCCTATTTCCACCAAGAGGTGTTCTTTCTTCCCTATTTAAAGGATATCCTAGATTGCTTCTAGAAGCATCACTCTCCAACCTTTCAAGATGGCCATCGCTACCGACAGATCTTCTAGAAATATTTTCAGAAAGAGAATGAGGAGATACATTAAGTGGAAAAGAAGGAGGAGGCACAGGGGTAACAGTAATAGGAGTAACAGTAATATTGCAACCCTTGGGCTTGCACGCATTTGCATTAACCCATGCCCCAGCCTGTAGCAAAGAGAGGATAGCCGTTGTGAAAGTACATAAATACACATGATTTCTAAACAATTTAATCATAGTTCCCTCGAAACTTTATTCCCCTCTCATTGAAAACGAAAGTATCTGCAAAAACACACCAATGGCCATCCAAAAATACGAAAAAGATATAACCAAAAGGATGCGTCTACTGCTCATTTGAAGCGTGCAATGAATTATCCAAATAAACTTTTCGGAAGAGCTACGTACAACACACAAAACTACCTATAGGAGAATAATTACTCACACACAACTTATGCATGTATAGTGCATTATGAATTTCGTGTAAAGAAAAATAAAACCATCGCGTGTAATTAATTAACAACACAATCTATCTTTGCAATTTTTAAAAAATTGACTAAATCAGTAGAAAAATTAATTCTAAAAAAACTAGATTTAGTAAGAATATGGGGGATCAATTAGATTATTGTAATGCATGATTCTTTAAAAACTGCACACTGACACTGAGTTTCCTGCTGTTCTCTTTATTAAGGATTCTTCAAAATAAGATTACTCAATGTCTTATAATCCCTTTACAAAGAATTTTCAGAAACTCTATTTAATTAACATAAAAGAAAATTAATAAGCTCATAACGTGCTTTCACTCGCAAAACAAAAAGAAAAAATAACAATATTGTGTTTTTGCGATAATGTTGAAAGAGCAAAAAATTTTTTAATGAACACAGATATTAAAATATAAAAGGCAGCACAGTGTGCTGCCTTTTATATCAAAGTATGTATTATCTATACTAAAATTTATAGCCTATTCCCCCAGAAAAACTGACTCCAGAAAAACCAGCTTTACTAAGCCTGTGTTGATAAAGCATATCACCATAAAGCGAAAGCTTCGAAAACAACTTGGCATTAAAACCTAATCCAACTTCCAAAGCAGAACCAAAAGCACCTAATTGGAAAGCATCTTTAAAATGCACAACTCGTTTTTTCTCAAAATCATGAACAAAATGAATCTTGCTATAGAAAGAAACAGCGCGCTCATACCCGCCCCCCTCAGGAGTCTTGACTAAACGTCCACCAACACGCACCAACCACTGATGAAGCCTTCCCATATCAATGTCAACATGGTCAATATCGCGTGTATTATTAAACCGGAGCTGTTGATAAACAACCTGCACCTGAGGATCTAAAACAAAACCTTTATATCCTGTTGCAAATGCTTGACCGCTAGTCAACGAAACACTTAGGGGTTTACCTTTTAACGCTGCAGCCTTACCACGGGCAAGGGTAAGAACATCACCTTTGAGCAAACCGTAAGACAAAAGACCATCAACATATAAGCCCTCGTCACGCTGGATACTACTATATGCTGTAACTGACCATTTATCAAATGCACTTTTTTTACTTTGTTCAACATCTAAAGGACGCAGAGAAAGCTTTCCATAAGAGCCCATAGCCCCAAAAGACATAAAACCATACGTACTTTCAATTGTTTTCAGCAAAATACCTGCTTCTACAGCATGATAATCAAAATCGCCTCCGTACCCATACTCAAACGCAGATAAATCTGAAGCATAACGGTAATTACTTCCATATCCACGCAAAAACAAAGCAGAATTTCCATGCGTCCCAAACATTCTACCAGAATTCTTGCGAAGAGATTCTAACTGTTCGTTTTTATTCCCTATATCCGTCAAACCAGTGTGAAACAAAGTATTTGGTAAGAGAAGATAAGTCGGAATTTGCGGAACAACAGATCTTATACCCGGCATATGATGAGCAACACCAGGCGTAAAGTCAGTAACAATAGAATTATTTTCAAAATCAGCCACACCAACATATTGGTTTTCTAAACGGAAATTCCAAAACTTTTCTTCATTCTTAATGAATTTCTGACGGACATGATCCCCTTTCGAAGTAGCCTCTGGACCGTAAGCACGAAGAGTATATTTATAAGGTGAATTTCCCAGCGTAACGTAATCACCCTTTAGTCGGAAAGAATTTTCCGCTGCCTGCCCATAAACCTGAATAATCGAAACACTGTGAGCTCTTTTTTTGCTACGACCAACTTCTTGGACATTTCCTGAAACTGCTATCACATCTACAACAGTTTCTCCGGAAACATCACCAAGAATTAAAAGCCTATCACTTGCTTGAACATCGCTAGGAGTATTAGGATCCAAATGTGCCTTAAAATAAATCACAGGCTTACGCTCTGCCTTGTAAACCTTACCCTTTCCTTTTCCAATGCGGAGCGTTTGATACTTAGAATCCCTGGATAAAAACACAATCTCACTATCTGTAAGACTTACAGATGAAACACATGAACCCAAACAATCTGATGCTAAAATCTTTTGTTTATTATGTACACTAGTTGATATAAACCATTTTGATTTATTCAACAATTCAAATTCAGCAGAAGAACTATTATCAATATAAGCACTCCCTAAAATTATAGAATTATTAACTGAAAACGACACATTAGAACTATTTTTAGCTTGCAGTAAAATATCTCCAGAAAGAACTGTCTCCTTTTCTAACAAGAGACGACCAGTAGAATTATGACTATAAACAGCTACACTCCGTGGAACTTCAAAACGAGTTTTTTTCAATGAAACAACCCGTGTAGCACCAACATCCACAAGCGCTCTCTCCGGTGGACGCTCAGCACTCCGCTTACTCACTCTTCTTCGTTCACCAGAAGCTCTACCTTGGACAGGCAGCACTAAAGCACCAGAGACATTAGGTTTAGTTCGCCCCAGACGCTCATTTTGATTCAACTGATTCTGTCCTTCCCTTTTTGATCCATCAAAATACACACCATAGGATTGAGTACCCTCTACTTCAACAGTTGAAGAATCGATCTCAACACGATTAGGAAAGGAAAGAACACCAGCGTTTTCTCCCTCCCTAACGGCACCACCATTACTACTAAACCATACAGCATTGGCATCAGTAACAACATTTCCATCAGAAAAAATAACAGACCCACCATCACTTAGTAGAAAAGCCGCACGTCCAAGCGTTTTAGTAGGATCCAAATTTGAATATCCTTTTCTCACAGCCATGCTAACTTTATCTAGCCTCACACTCCCCCCTGTTTCTGCCCTAACACCCACCCCACTCATAGCAATAATCGACCCAGAATTCATTTCTATCGTACCACCATTGCTAGCAAGACCAGCTATAGCCATAGGCTCGCTCATGATAACATTTGTATTATCCAAACGAATAGATGAACTGGGACCTGTAAAAACTCCCACATAGCGAGCATCAATCCTTCCATCTTTCATTTCCACTTTTCCACCTCTTTGAGCCTCAAGCCCAATCATAGAAGAATTAACTACTGACTTATTGTTCAAAATAACACTTGCATCCTTCTCTGCAAGCACAGCACTAACAAGCTCTAACTTATCAAGATCAGCACCACTCCCATCACCAGGAGAAACCGTACCAACGACGGTAGTGTTCTCTAGATTAACAACCGTACCTTTGTTATTTGCGATCACAGAATGCTGAACGCCATCACCTGCCCTCAGGGTATTATTCTTTATTGTATGCTCCGCTCCATCACCACATAAATAATGAGTGGGTAATGCCAACTTATCACTATCCTCTATACCGTTACAGTTAAAAGAAACAGCATCTACCTCTTGCCTTTCAGATACGCTAGGCCTCATGGAAGCTGCAGATAAAATACGCCCTACAGGTACAGGCGGCAAAGAAGGAGATAAATCAGATTCCACTTCAACTTTTCCAGGTTTATTCACAGGTCTATTCAGTAGAACACGCCCTCCAGACCCAAAAGTCTGAAAAATAGCCTCATACTCATCATCTTCTTCATACTCATCTTCTTCTTCATACTCATCTTCTTCTTCATATTCACCATCAAGATCATACTCACGACCATTTACATGATCGTATATATGATCGTAATTATCATGCTCATCTTCTGGACGAAGCGCTATTGTATATCCCAGATCCTCTTCATCTACATCTTCATCATCCAAAGGAAAAATAAGATACAAAGACCCGTCGTCTGTTACACGACTTGAACTATAATTAAGCTCTTGTGCATCGCTACCCTCTATTTTACCTTCTAAGCGGAAATCCCACACCACCGGTTCATCTTCAGATTGATCATCTTGATCAACTAAATACCGACTGTTCAAATCGTCATCTGGCCCATAAGCATAGAGAACATATTGATAAGGCGAACCGTTCAGCGTGACATATCCACCCTTCAACTCAAATGAATCTTTTTGTGCATTTCCACGAACCTGGACAAGTGAAATGCTATAGAGTGCATTCCGATCTTGCACTGCATCATTATCGTCCGGAACGCGATTGTTGCCCGGAACTCGTCTAACAGCGTGATTCACATACACTTTAGTTTTTCCGGAAACATCACCATTAATCAAAAGTCTATCAGCTACTTGAGAACCATCTAACGTAATAGGAAAAACACCCACATTAACGTAAAGTTCAGAATCTCCCTTGGCACTATAAACCGTACCCATTCCTTTTCCAACAACCAGCTTTTGGTAACCCTTATCCTTATTCTTTGGAGGATAAAACCTAATAGAACTATCTGAAAGACTTACAGACGAAACACATGAATCATCACAATCCGTATAATTAAATTTTGAACCTGTATGCTCACTCTTCATTAAACTCCAAGATGATTTTTCAGCCAAGAACACCCCAGAATAACCGGCTTCATCAACACGAGCCCCACCTACGAGCGCAGAATTAAGAGCAAAAACAGATGCTTCAGAAGCAGGTCCAACCCTCAACAATAAATCACCAAAAACTCTTGATTTTTCCCTTAAAACAACGTACCCTCTCAAGCCTTCAGCATGAATAGCCACCCCCTCTGGAACTGAAAGCTCAGTACTGTCCAAAAAAACCACGTGCGCGCCCTTACTTCTGTCGAGCAGCCTTTCCTGACCAGGTGATGGATCATCACTTACAAAAAACATTCCAGAAGAGCGTTCACCCTTCACGACAATATCTGTTTCTTTCATACCAGCGCTAATTTTCCAAGATCCTAGCTTCATAGCATCTGTAACACGCCCCATGGTTCCAACAACATCAGCAAAAACATCACTATCAGCGTCTTTACTGCTTTCAAGCACAACCTCTTTTCCCGCCGTATCTTTCAATTTAATCGAGGAGACATTAAAACCTTTACCCCTACCCATGCTAGCAAAACTATTGCTGGGATCACCATAGATACCTAGGACAGCGACATTATTACCACTTAAAATCCCTTCATCGAAAAAAACAAGACCTTCATATGATAAGAAACCGTAACTTACCAACTTTTCCTTGCCAGGCGCTTCTGCCTCCCTATCATCAAGAGGAGGATTTCCCTCCCTGGGGTCGTTCACACTAATCCTAACACTCTCTAATTTAGATACCCCACCCATCTCTGTTATAACCCCGACTCCCCCTGCTGCAACTTTAATCGACCCAGATTTTACATTTATCACAGATTCAACATTTAAAAGACTAACCTTAGACACCTCAATGTCGACTTCATCCAAACTAACAGACGAGCCAAAAAGAGCCGCAACACCTACCTGAGAATCAGAAATTTTCCCGCCCTTCATAACACTCCTTCCCCCCAATTGAGCATTAATCCCGCTACCAAAAGTCTGAATATTAGTCTTATCTAATTCAACTTTCGCACCTGCTGCTGAAAATACAGCACTCCCGAAACCTGTTATAAGCGAAACGTCCGCTACCTCTTTCTCATCAGAAGCCACACCAGTAAGAGACACGCTCTCAAGTTTAACAACTGTCTCTGTAACATCAATAGGGCCTTCTGCAAATTTGCCGTTTTCTGAGCCAACTTCCACCAATTCAAAACTTTCTATAACTCCATAGCCATTCGTACCCACTGCCTGCACAGCGCTATCTCCGTACTTTTCTACAGTAATGCTCCCTTGCTGCACTGAGTGCTCTTTACCATCGTCACAGATAATAGGCCCCCACTCTACAACACTATCCCCCCGCTTCTCAGCATTAGGCTTAGTATTGCACTTATCTCCAACGATTACTCCTCCCCCATCCTGAACCTCAACAGCACCTTTCGCTATAGAGCCATTCCCCGTATAAACATCCATACCTTGCAAAAAGAAGAGAATGCTTGTTGTAATAGCATATAAATGCGTACGATTTTTAAATACGTTAATCATATGTCAAACTTTCTAAATAAAAGCCCATAAAATACAAAATTAAGATATACGGCGGATATACGATTCATTTGTAACATATATCGGACAGTTTTACAACATAATGTTATTTACTAAATTATCATATTGTGTATAAATATGTCTAAGTTGGGTTTTATATAGAGAAACTCTTAGCCAATATTTTTTGACTTAGGAAAAATCCTTGGCTAATATTTTTAAATTAGGAGAAATCTTTGGCTAATATTTTTAAATTAAAAGGATGAAATGATGAAAATAAGATATATAAAATGGACAGCTTTTTTCTTAGCTGTTTCAGTAATTTTTGCGACATTCTCCCAGGCGAATGCGAATATAACCATTAACCACGCCTCAGGCACTACATCTATTCCCACCACTCCTCAAAAGGTAGTCGTATTTGATCTCGCATCACTTGATAATATGAACCACCTTGGTATTAAAGCAGTTGCCGGTGTTCCAGAAGGAAAAAAACCCACGTATTTACAACAATTTGACGATAAAAAATATGAAATAATTGGCACCATTTTTGAGCCAGATTATGAAAAAATTGCAACCCTTCAACCAGATCTCATTATCATTTCCGCCCGGACTCAACCTAAATACAACGATTTGTCCAAAATTGCTCCAACTATTGATCTTACAGTGGGAAACAAAAGCCCTCTTGAAGATATTGAACGTAATATAGTCATCCTTGGAAAAGTTTTTAACAAAGAAAAGGAAGCTGAAAAAGAGATTGCTCGACTCAAGGCAAGTTTGGCAGAAGTTCGTAAGAATACGCAAGGGAAAGGTACAGGGCTCATTTTAATGACTTCTGGTGGAAAGATAAGTGCTTTTGGCCCTCAGTCACGTTTTGATATCCTCCATTCTAAATTCGGGATTACCCCTGCAACCGATAAACTAACTGTACAGAGACATGGACAAATCATTTCTCCAGAATTTATTCTCGAAACCAATCCTGACTGGTTATTGGTTATTGATCGCGATGCAGCAATCGAAAGAGAAGGGCAGTCTGCAGCACAAATTCTCGATAATGAGCTCGTTCACAATACAACAGCCGGAAAAAGAAACCAAATCGTGTATTTGGATTCTTGGAGCTGGTATCGCGCTAGTGGTGGACTAACTGGACTTTACCAGACAGTTAAACAACTCAATAAGGCCTTCACACAAAGCAAAAAATAAGTAAACAAATAACTTGCTTGCTGTAAAAATACAATTTAAGAGCAGAGGTTGTTTATAAGCAATCTCTGCTTTTTGTTAGAAAATAAATTAACGTGAAAAATTACTGGATAGCCGCAACAATTCTTATCTCACTATCTCTTCTCAGCATTTTTGTTGGTTATTCTGATGTGACATTTTCTGGTCTATTAGCAGGTGATCTACGTATGTGGCTTGTTTTCTGGCAAACACGCATTCCTCGTACAATTGCAGCACTTTTGGTAGGGGCATCGATTGCACTCTCAGGCATGATTATGCAATTACTCGCACGCAATCGCTTTGTTGAATCATCAACTGCCGGCACAATTGAATCCGCGTCTCTGGGAATTCTTTTCGTCATGATTGTCCTCCCTGATATACCTGTCTTAGGAAAAATGGTTATCGCAGCAATTTTTGCCATGATTGGCACATTACTTTTTATGTTTTTATTGCGCCAAATTCCTCTAAAGTCTATCCTTATCGTACCACTCATAGGAATTATGCTGGGATATGTGATTGGCTCTTTAACAAACGCTATCGCCGATCATGAGATGCTGCTTCCATCTCTTCAAGCCTATCTGTTTGGAAGTTTTGCAATGGTTATTGATGGAAAATACGAATTATTATGGCTATCTCTGCCTCTGTGTATTCTTGCCTATTACGCTGCTGATCGCTTTACAGCATCCGGTCTGGGAGAAGATCTAAGTAATAATCTTGGGCTGAATTACCGCGCTGTCATGTTCTTTGGTCTTTTTATTGTAGCATCAATTACCGCCGTCGTAGTTTGTACAGTGGGTCGTATTCCTTTCGTCGGACTGATTATCCCAAACCTTGTTTCAAATTTCATGGGTGACAATATGCGCCGTAGCGCTCCTTGGGTAGCAATAAGCGGTGCAGGACTGGTTTTAATCTGTGACATTTTAGGGAGAATAATTCACCCTCCTCTTGAGATTCCTATAAGCACTATGATGGGAGTTATTGGTAGTTTTATTTTTATTATGCTTCTTTTACTTTGGAGAAAGCGTCTTGGATAAAAAGAAATCAACAACGCTTATATTCGCAATACTTATCACAATAGCGTGCACGACCATCTGTCTTTACATGACATGGAATATTAATAGTTATACGTGGACGTTTCGTCTAACGAAACTCGTTTCTCTGCTTCTCATTGCATACACAATGAGCGTTGCTACCGTTTTATTTCAGACAGTTGTTAATAATCGCCTTCTTACCCCTTATATTATGGGATTTGATCAGCTGTATATTTTAATTAAAACCATTACGATTTATTTTCTCGGCTCTCTTTCTTTGCCCTTTTTAAATGAAGAAGGACAATTAATTCTTGAAGCTTTCATTCTCGCTATTTTTTCAATAAGTCTTTTCCACTGGCTCTTTTCAGGAAGCCTAAAAGGGCTTCACTTGACCCTAATGATTGGTGTTATTTTAGGCGGATTTTTTTTCAGTTTACGCATGTTCATGCAATTGCAATTAAATCCAGATCAAATGATAAGTTTAACAGACGTCATGTTTGCAAATTTTAATAAATTCAACACATCATTAATCGGCTTTTCCACAGTCATTATCCTCATTTTAAGTCTGATTAGTTGGCGTTCACATCACAAGCTTGATGTTCTTGCTCTCGGACGCGAAAACGCACTCAATCTTGGACTTGATTACAACCAAAGCGCTACAACTGTTCTTATTTTTGTTTCTATTCTTGTATCTATTTCCACCGCACTTGTCGGACCCATCACCTTTTTTGGACTATTAGTTGCAACACTTTCTTATGAACTTTCACCTCAAACAAAACACAGCGTTGTTATTCCAATTGCAATATTGTTAGCTACTATTTGCTTGGTTGGTGGACAATTTATTTTAGAACAAGTTTTCAATATGGCAGGACGTTTGAGTTTCATCATTGAATTTTGTGGTGGAATAACTTTTTTAATTTTACTGATGAAGGGAAAGTTAAAATGATTAAAATCAATCATCTCTCCAAGGCTTACGGAACTAGGTTGATTATTGATAATTTACACCTTCAACTTCCAAAGGGGGGAATTATTTCTCTCATTGGTCCTAACGGTTCCGGAAAATCAACTCTTTTAATGATGATAAGACGTCTTTTGCCAATTCATAAAGGCACAATTAATATCGATGATTGTGATATTTACGAAATGCCACACGATATTTTAGCGCAAAAACTCTCCCTCTTACGTCAAGATAATCCTTTATCCATTCGCCTAACTGTATATGATTTAGTAAGTTTCGGGCGCTACCCTTATTCAAAAGGCCGCTATACCAACGAAGATAAACAATTCATTAATAGCGCACTCCAATATCTCAACTTACAAGACTTAAAAGATCAATTTTTAGATGAACTTTCTGGTGGACAACGCCAACGAGCTTTTATCGCAATGGTGCTCTGCCAGAATACCGACTATGTTCTGTTAGACGAACCACTAAATAATCTTGATATGAAACATGCCGTATCCATGATGAAGCAATTACGCCGTACAGCCGATGAACTCAAAAAAACCATTCTTATTGTTATGCATGATATTAATTTTGCATCATCTTATTCGGATACTATTGTTGCACTCAAAAATGGTAAAGCAGCTTATTGCGGAACACCAAAAGAAATTATGCAATCAGAAATTCTTAAAGATATTTATGATGTAGATACTCAGATTAAAACAATCAATGGCATACCAATTGCTTTTTACTATCAATGAGCTCCTCTTTATAGCGATACACAAAAAGATTCTTTTTGCACTTGCCTACACCATAAACTCTGCTAAAAAGGTGACGCTCTCGTGTTGGGGAATAGTTTAATGGTAGAACAGCGGACTCTGACTCCGTTAATCCTGGTTCGAATCCAGGTTCCCCAGCCACTCCTTAATAATATCGGCAATAAGGATAAGGATTTAAGAATTTTTATCTTTTTAAATTTATTTCATTTTTTCCTAGTTTACAATTTTCTGATAATACACGGAAAATCTTTTATGTCTCATCCTCTCTAGCATTTAAAAATATCATATTTCTTGTTCTTCAACAAAGCCAAAAAAGCGTTTTTATTGATAATAACCATAACCCACGAATTGACTGCACCTGCTTTTTCCACTGTTTTAAACACAATACATGTAATCAATAAAGGTCTTCTCTCAAAATCTCTTTAATATATCTGAAAATAATACTTTACGTTTTTCTCAAAGAAAGTATAAAATTCTCAACACGATGTTACATATCATAGAATTAGTTAGTAAAACTGCACATTATAGGTGTTATTGAAACACATCGTCGAGGTATAGCACCGAAGAACGCCAGTGCTCTTGCCATCATATGTATCAAATTTACAAAAAGCAAAAGACTTTTTCCATAAAGGAAACTAAAAACACATAATGTTTTAAAAATTACCATTAACTGCATAAATTCGTGATACAGAATAACGGAAAACAAGCTATAGAAACAGCTCAATTGCTAATTCTAAGATAAAAGAGCACTAGAAAAATTATCAGTATCTTTCACACTACTTCTCTTCCTGTTTTTAAATATAAAAACCTCAGAAAAGAAAACAACCCTGAAATAAACGCCTTTTCCCATCCGAGTCAAACGCTGTACTTGTAATACAAATCTTACAATTACAATAACTCTATAAAAAGATACGCCCTCCAACTCCTGTAATTTATTCCGCAACGGTACTGAAATACCACAACGTAAAACCTTATTATGCACTCTGCAAGTTGGCATCTATAAATACCCATCCATTTTACGCTTAAAACAGAAGAAAATCTATTATAGTCGACTACAACTTGCTGAAAATTTTGTATCTTTTCCTACAATACCGAGATCTTTAATTAAAATAGGCCGTCCTATTTCACCATTATAAGCTTTAACGTGAATAGTCTTCCCTCTTACATCTACAAGGTAATAATCTCCATTAAAGAGCGCACCAGCTGTATAGACAGGAATATTACCAAAGACTTTATCATTTTTTGCACGACAATAAGACTGATAATGTGTGTGCCCAACAAATATGGCTTTCACATTATGAGCAGTAATAATTGACTTAAACCGCGACAAATCTTTAGCGTTCTCTTTACGAATGAAAAAAGATTCACCATCAATAGAAGCTGCACGAGCATCATGGAAATTAATAACTGTAACTTTACCTCTAACGTCAGCGGCAACTAAATCTTTTTTAAGCCAATCTAAAGACTTAGTGATCTGTACCTCCGTGAATTTTTCCTTCAAACGAACAGTATAACTTGGATAATTATGAAGCTGCACATAGTGAATATCCCCATAGTCCCAAGAATAGCTCAAACTCCCTCTTATTGAGCGGATATTTTTACCTAAAGTAGAAGCAAAATTTTCAGTGAGATCCATATTAAAATGAGACAATTGACCACGGTATCTTTTAATTTCAGATATCATTCTTGAAACTGCACTTATAGCACAAGCATCTTTATAATTAGATACCCCAGGAATCGCACATTTACCAACATTATTGGCATAATCATGATTACCTAAGCCCTCATAGACAGGAGAACCAAACATTTTATAAACATTTTTATAATCGTCATAGTTTCTTTTTTGGCCAAACTCCGTTAAATCACCATTGACAATATGAAACGCAACCTTGTGCCCTTTTATAGCTCTAGCAACCTGCTCATTTATCTTTAACCACGGCTCCCTGTTCGAGATTCCGTTGGGATCACCAGAATTCAAACGCCAGGGCTGTGGGTCAGCCATTATGACTGCAGTATAATTCTTTAAAGGAAACTTTCTTTCTGCAAACCGATCTATTAACGTACTATACCAATCCCCCCCCTCTTCTATCCTTTCAGAACTAAAATTAAGACAACCAGAGAAAAAAAAAGCACCTATGCCAATTGCTATATATCTAACATTATATTTCACAACCACATCGCCCTAAAAACACCTTTATTCAACAAACACTTTTAAGACAGTGATGGATTTTATTGTCAAAAATATGTCAAAAATTTAGAATAATAGAAGCATCATTCCTTAATGAAGGATAATTTTATACCGCGCATTTCAAGCCTTCAAATTGGTACTTCATTAAATAAGCTTTTTTCACTTTCAGTATAATTTGTTCCAATACATCAATGATGAAAAACTCTGATCAAAAGCTGAGCAAATGAAAATAAAATATCAATATGCCTTAAGATATAAAAATATTGAGCGCATAAGCGCACACTGGTAATTACAAAAATATTTGAGAAAAATAATTAACCCAACAGAAAAAGACCGTACTATTTTCTTCTCTGATCCCTAAAAGAAAAATTTCTTAAATTTAACTATTAACAGTTATGTTGGCTGCCAAATAAAAGCCGAAACACTGGTATGTTCTTGGACCTATTTTTGGTAAAAGATGCTATAGATTTTAAGAAAAAACTACGAAACATAACACATTTTCTTCTACTCACTTAAACGTAAAAGGTAGCATAATATGCTAGCCTTTTTATTCTATAAATCTGGACCACTCCATCTCTCTCTTTTCTACTATTACTAATACAAAGCAAAAAGGAAAACGTATTTTTAAATTACGAAAAACAAAAAAAGGCAGCTATCTCCAATAATCCAAAATTTTAACTAAAAAAGAATTTTTTATTTCTCTAATTATAAGCTTAGCATGAATATCTGTACGTGATCTTTCTTATCTTATTTGTAAATAAATACATGAATAACCCATCTGTTGTTATTTTTTGACCACCTCTTAAGAATCCGCCTTTGTAATATATGATGCAATCGCTCATTTGTTATAAAAGCACTATGTTCGCGTAGAACAAAAAGACGAAAATAATAAAGTAGCACATCTTACAACAACCCAACGGCTATGAAAGGAGTGAGAAAAACATTTACATGATAAACCCACTTGCTTTTAAGAGAACTGTATAGCGCTAAAGAGAATGGCTCAGAAAAATCCAATAATTTCTCAAATATCAAATGTATCAATTAATTCATAAGTAAATAATGTCTTTATAGATAATTAAGAGAACATTTAAAAATAAAATTATAAAAAAATTTTCTATAGATATTAATTAAAAAACATTTTTATAAAATAAATTACTAACAACATAGTAATTTATAAGCAAAGTAATACTAATAAATATAAATAATAATTTTTTAAAATATTAAATTAATAAAAAAAATTACTTATAAGTTTTTTAACTATTTTATAAATTATACGTATAATTTAAATTTAAATTTAAAATATAATTTATTTTAAAATAAAGTATTGTATTTCTCAATATAGGTTAAATTTAAACTTTACATAAAATTTTAAGTAGTATAAATATTTTATATCCTTCTCGTTATTCTCGTTAAACTTTAAGGACGACATATACAACTTATACGAAATTTATAAGTTAGGATGATATTGGATGTATAAAAAGTCTCTTTTATCATACACAGTTGCAGTAGCCACAATCTTGATCAGCACCCATTCCAACACTTACGCCCAGTCTTTTTTTGCTGGTAAAGAAGAAGATAGAACGGCTCCGACAGGAGAAAGCTACGAAAACATTTATGCACTAGACGGTGGTAAAATTCATGGTAAAGACCTAAAGATAACCGGTATTCCAATAGAAGAAGGCGCAAGTATAAGAGACATAAGTGGCGCAGAAGCAAGAAAATCCGGCAGCCTAATTGACTTAGAGGGAAATACAACGATAAAAAACGTTGCGAATGGTTTGTGGGCACGAGAAAGTGGCGCAATCAAAATGACCGGCGGCTCTATCCAGGTAAGAAAAGTAAGTATACAAACACCAATCGGTATAGAGTCTAAATCAAATGGTGCCCTCATATTAAACAATGTAGAAATTGAAGTAAGCGACCAAGACAAAGACCAAGATGCGCAAATAATAAATGGAACTGGAGCAAGCATAAAAAGCAATGGAACATTGAATATGACCAATGGATCTATTAGAGTTAACCACTTTGGTGCCATTTTTGAAGAGAGTGATAGTGACCAAAACAAGCTAGAAAATGTCAAAATTGATATAACAAATTCTGCAACTACCCAAAAAGACAGTGTGGGTATAAGTGCCATCAAAAAAAGCAAAGTCACTTTGAAAAATATAGCCGTCACAAACGCAAAAACAGGCGTACATGCAAGTGATAATTCTCAAATAACAGTTTCTGGCGGCTCAATTCAAGGAGATCTCATAGGAATACATTCTGAAAAAGAGAGCAAAATAACTCTTAAAAATAATGTCAAAGTTTTATCAAATGAGCATGGACTGTCTACAGATGGTTTGCAAACAAAAATTACTATGACGGGAGGAACGCTAACCACGTCTGGTTTGCAATCAGCAGTCTTTGCTGTATCTGGTGGACACATTGACCTTACCGATGTCGGTATACACATTTATGATAATAGAGTACAAGCGCAAAAATTACAACGGAAAGATATACAGTTAAAGACACAAGGACTACAAGCGCAAGATACACAATCAAAAATCACCATGACAAGAGGATCTATTACCGCAACCGGTATGAATCCTGCAATTTTAGCTGTTACTGGTGGCCAAATTCGTCTCAACGATGTCTCCATAAAAACCGATGATATTGGACTACAGGCACAAGGACAAGATTCCAAAATCACCATGACAGGAGGAACACTCATCAACACTGGGCATAACTCCGTCCTTTTCGCAACCCGTAGCGGGCAAATTGATCTGACAGGTGTTTACGTAAATACTGATGGTAATGGAATGACAGTACGAGGAAAACAATCAAAGATCACGCTCAAAAATTCAAAAATTCATGCCAATATCTTGCTAATAGGTGTACCTAATAAAGAAGTTTCTGGTGAATCTGATGTAATTGCAGATCATTCTATCTTAGAAGGCGCTGCGAAAGATTCAAAAGAGAATCCCACTCAAACAATCTTTAATCTTATCAATGGTACAACATGGTATTTAAAAGTGCCTACAAAGAGCAATAATGTTAAGAAGTTTGATCAATTTGAAAAATTACATTCTACCGTTTCAGTACTTAATCTCAAGGATAGCTCTATAATTTTCAACAGTCCGACGGAAGACCATTATCAAACCTTGCATATAGGAACTAAAACACCCAACGCTATAAATGTAAAAAATGAAGCAGTCTACAATGCAACCGGCAATGCAAAGGTTTACTTAAATGCTGAGTGGACTAGTGGCGCTGTAAAAGAACAACAAAAAAATGACCGTTTTCTCGTTCATGGAAATGCATCAGGCACAACAACTATCCACTTCAATAATCTTTTAAAAAGTGAAAAATCAGAAGTGGAAAGTGCCATACCCCCGAATAAGCGCGGTTTCTCACTTGTTCAGGTATCTGGAAAAGCAAACGAAACTACCTTCAAACTTGCAAATGGCTATACCACAATCGGGGGATTGCCTTATAAATATACGCTGAATTCTTATGGACCAACATCAAGTCTTGGAAAAGCTGATGCTCAGCAAAACCTCCTAGGAAATGATGAAAACTTTTGGGACTTCCGTCTGCAAAAAGCTTATCTTGATAGTGACACAAAAATCAGAGCACTCGTACCTCAAGTAGCAAGCTATCTGGTAATGCCTAATGTTATATTCTCTGCGGGGTTTACTGATGTAAATAATCAAAATACACTGTTAGACAGTATGACAACAAAAGAAGCTGGAGTAAAGGACAGTAACAAGAAAGGTATCTTCTTATCTTCTTACGGACAAAAAAGCACATTATCTTCCAACCGAAACCCATTACAATATGGCTATGGCGCTGATATTCTTTACACTGCTTTACAAACAGGCATTACATTAGCAGCACACGAAGATCAAAACATTGCTACACATTTCGGCATTCTAGGAACATATAGTAAACTGGCCTTTACTCCAAAGGGTATGGAAGGTTCTGAAAAAAATAAATTGGATAAATGGTCACTCACTCCATATAGCAGCGTCCACCATAACAGTGGTCTCTATGTAAATACACTCTTCTCTTACGGAGTCCTAAAAGGAAATATCACAACAGCCCTCATCGGAAATACCGCAAAACTCGATGATAGTAAAACATTGACTGCATCGACCACCATCGGTCAAAAATTAAAAACAACTACTGAAGGATTGGTCTTTGAACCGCAGGCGCAATTTGTTTATCAACGCCTTATACTGAAAACCCTTTCAGATGTAGATGGCTTTAAAGTGGACATGGGCACCCCTCATCAATGGCTACTGCGTGTCGGTGGGCGTTTAACGCAAACTGTGCTTCCTGCTGAAAAAGACCGTAGCATTTCTTTCTATGGTAAACTAAACGTAATGAAAGCTTTTCGTGATAATGCTACAATAAAAATTGGGGATACCTTTGATCTCGACTCTATGGCATCCTCCATTGAAGGAGGGCTGGGAGTAAATGCAAGCTTGTCACAGAATATCACGTTTCATGCTGATGTTAATTACCAACACAAACTCAAAAAAGCTGGCATATCTGGAGTTAATGTCTCCGGTGGAATGCACTATCGTTTTTAAAAAAATGCAATACGCACTTCACTAGAAAGCAGCGCAACGCACTACATTATTTTATTATAAAAATCAAATCACCTAACAAAAACCTCTTTTGTCTTGATGAAAATGCATATTGCAATCCTCCCCTTTCTTTATGAGTAGAGAGAATTTATTGAAGACTTTTTGCAAGCATATAAAGCGACATCTTGCAGATTGCAGATTGCAGATTGCAGATTGCAGACCAATTCTGTAAAAATTTCATGATGACAAGTTTTTTAATGGAGAAATTTTAAGATACTGTGATTCACGGTATTTTTTGAATATAGCTCAGTAAATTAGGTTTTTCAAAATTCATTTTTCCATCAGTTTGCATCACCATTTTCAAAACTTATCTGAAGCACACATTTAATTTATAGGAACGCCACAATATAGATTATTTTGTTCTTTACAAAAAAGTACGATAATATCAAATCCATTTTGATACTTATGCAGTGAGGGGAGCCAAACAAATATCAAGAACAATTAAAATTAAGGGCGTACCTATGTATAAGAAGAATTTTCTATTGTGTACAATTACTGGAGCTTTCATTTTTTCGCATTTCAATTCAACTTATGCACAGGTTTTCCCCCGTGAAATTCCCAAGGTTAATGTTTCTGAAGGAGAGGAAACTTTTGAAAACGTCATTATCCGTGATAGAATAAACGCAGTCAACGCACAGGATCCTAATACGGTGGTGACGATTAAAAAAGCAACAATAACTTCAGAAATGTTTTTATTAAATGCAACAAAAGGTGCACGTATTAATGCCAAAGAAGTCGATGCAAAAACGTTAATAAAAGGTTTAGGAATTGCAAACGGCATAATCAGTCTTGAAGATTCAATCGTAACCGTAAAAGGAAACCATGAAGGTTATGGTATAAGTTTCGATTTTATTCCAGAACATGTTAAAGTTGAAGGCAAAGAAGTTATCAATCAAGCAATCCTTACCAATACAAAACTTCTTGTGAAAGATGGTATTGGTATTTTAGGCCCCTTCTCAAATGGTGAAATTAAACTTAAAAATTCAGAAATTCATGCTGATGTGCTATTGCAAAATAAGAGTAAGCCAGGAGCTGATCCTGTAATGCTTACATTAACTGCTGATCATTCTGTTTTGATAGGAAGAGCAAAAACACTGCAAGAAAATACAACAGTTTTTACTCTGAGCAATAACAGCGAATGGCTCTTAAATATTAGTCAAAATGAAACGGACAATGATAGCAATTTAAATCTGTTGAATTACGAGCTATTAAACATTAATAAAAGAGCACATTCTACCGTTTCAGTACTTAATCTCAAGGATAGCTCTATAATTTTCAACAGTCCGACGGAAGACCATTATCAAACCTTGCATATAGGAACTAAAACACCCAACGCTATAAATGTAAAAAATGAAGCAGTCTACAATGCAACCGGCAATGCAAAGGTTTACTTAAATGCTGAGTGGACTAGTGGCGCTGTAAAAGAACAACAAAAAAATGACCGTTTTCTCGTTCATGGAAATGCATCAGGCACAACAACTATCCACTTCAATAATCTTTTAAAAAGTGAAAAATCAGAAGTGGAAAGTGCCATACCCCCGAATAAGCGCGGTTTCTCACTTGTTCAGGTATCTGGAAAAGCAAACGAAACTACCTTCAAACTTGCAAATGGCTATACCACAATCGGGGGATTGCCTTATAAATATACGCTGAATTCTTATGGACCAACATCAAGTCTTGGAAAAGCTGATGCTCAGCAAAACCTCCTAGGAAATGATGAAAACTTTTGGGACTTCCGTCTGCAAAAAGCTTATCTTGATAGTGACACAAAAATCAGAGCACTCGTACCTCAAGTAGCAAGCTATCTGGTAATGCCTAATGTTATATTCTCTGCGGGGTTTACTGATGTAAATAATCAAAATACACTGTTAGACAGTATGACAACAAAAGAAGCTGGAGTAAAGGACAGTAACAAGAAAGGTATCTTCTTATCTTCTTACGGACAAAAAAGCACATTATCTTCCAACCGAAACCCATTACAATATGGCTATGGCGCTGATATTCTTTACACTGCTTTACAAACAGGCATTACATTAGCAGCACACGAAGATCAAAACATTGCTACACATTTCGGCATTCTAGGAACATATAGTAAACTGGCCTTTACTCCAAAGGGTATGGAAGGTTCTGAAAAAAATAAATTGGATAAATGGTCACTCACTCCATATAGCAGCGTCCACCATAACAGTGGTCTCTATGTAAATACACTCTTCTCTTACGGAGTCCTAAAAGGAAATATCACAACAGCCCTCATCGGAAATACCGCAAAACTCGATGATAGTAAAACATTGACTGCATCGACCACCATCGGTCAAAAATTAAAAACAACTACTGAAGGATTGGTCTTTGAACCGCAGGCGCAATTTGTTTATCAACGCCTTATACTGAAAACCCTTTCAGATGTAGATGGCTTTAAAGTGGACATGGGCACCCCTCATCAATGGCTACTGCGTGTCGGTGGGCGTTTAACGCAAACTGTGCTTCCTGCTGAAAAAGACCGTAGCATTTCTTTCTATGGTAAACTAAACGTAATGAAAGCTTTTCGTGATAATGCTACAATAAAAATTGGGGATACCTTTGATCTCGACTCTATGGCATCCTCCATTGAAGGAGGGCTGGGAGTAAATGCAAGCTTGTCACAGAATATCACGTTTCATGTTGATGTTAATTACCAACACAAACTCAAAAAAGCTGGCATATCTGGAGTTAATGTCTCCGGTGGAATGCACTATCGTTTTTAAAAATAACTTTGATTCATATCTTGAAATGTAAAGAGTGCTAATGTATGTTATGTTTTGTAACTTACATTATGAACATAATGAGTTAAATCTTTTGTTTTTATCAGAAAGGGGGGAACTATTTAGGATATATATATATGAAGAAAAGCTTCTTACTATACACAGTTTCTGGAGTTTTGTTTTGCTCTTATTCTGGTTTATCTCATGCCTATAATGCAGTGACTCCACCACCCGCTACGAGTTTTACGCCTACATATCCTACGCATGATACCTTAAAGCCTGGGGAACTTACGAGCTCTCCATATAGTGAGTATATGGGACGAACGCCGCTTCAAAACTCAGATTCATCTGAAACAACTTTTTTGACAACTCCTCCCTCTTCATTTCCTGCAGGGGGTGAAGAATCTTTAAGTCCTGTACCTAGAAGTCGTGGACGACAGCTCCCCCTTACAAGAAGTTATACAACTGAAAATTCGTATCCTACAACAGAGTCTAGAATTTCTCTAACAGATACAGCGTCGTCAACAACAATTTCTAAACCTGTAGGAACTTTACAACCGTCACCCCATGAAGAATCTGTTCCAAAGCCAACGACAGAAACGCTTAGTAGACCAGAAAGACCTCAAGGAGGCTCCTCTTCTTCTGCAAGCCTTGACAATACAAGAAATCAGCCTGTTCCTTCTATATCCAGACCGTCAGTTCCTGAAAAACAAAAACCAAATTTACTGCCTGCACCTACAAGGGCAGTAATAAGAGAGCAGTCAGCGCCTAGAAAACCGGTACCAGAACAACCTCCACATGCAGCACCTGGAAAACCGCTACCAGGACAACCTCCACATGCACAGCTTGAAAAACCTGTACAAGCTGAAGATGTAAAAAATGGGATTGAGGCTAAAGATGGTAAAACCATCACCCTACATAACGCTAAAATTCAAGACAAAAATTTTGCTGTCATAGCACGAGGAAAAAATGCAATAGTCAATATGACGGGAGGAACAGTTACTTCAGATTTTGTTGCATTTAGTGTGTCAGATGGCGGAATTATTGATGCCAAAGGTGTTACTGTAACAGCAGGAATAGTTGGGGTAGTAAACATGAATGGTGCAATCAATTTAAAGGATTCAACCATACATGTCACGGCTGATCATATTGCTGAAGGAATTATTTTCCGCAATAGCATCTCTGATAACCGGGGTCAAAACCCACCTAAACCTAGACGAAGAAATTCACGTGCTGCTGAAGGAAAAGCTGTTGCTGTTCAAAGTCCGAACGTTAGCAATAACGTTATTCTAGACAATACAAAGCTTTTCGTTAAAAATGGTATTGGTATTAGCGCTTATGGAACACACGAAAAGGGTGAAATCAGCCTCAAAAATTCAGAAATCCATGCAGATGTTCTATTAAAAAATACAAAAGAAGAGAAAGCTCCAGAACACACTATTGTATTAACTACAGATCGTTCTCTTTTAAAAGGTCGGGCAAGAACGCTAAAGGAGAGCAAAACTGTTTTCAATCTAGAAAATAATACAAAGTGGTTTTTAAAAGCGAATAAGAACGCAAGAAATAATGACGATAAAGATCCTAACCATACAAGGTTTGGTGTTGATAATAACTCGTACTCTAATCTTTCTGAACTGAAGCTTATAAACAGCGTTATTGCCTTTGATGAGCCAGAAGCAGGACGTCATCAAGTTTTGTTTGTAGGAGCTAACCCGCAAAAAAAAGACCAAGCTCCTAGTGAACTACCGGTTTATACTGCAACAGGTAATGCAGAGATTCATTTGAACTCTAAATGGAGCGATCATTCTCCAGTAACTGAACAAGCAACTGACCGTGTTATAATTAATGGTAATGTATCAGGAAGTACCGTAGTTCACATAAATCTCCAAGGAGATGATAAAAAAATAACAGATAAAGATGCTGTTAGAGAAGACCACGAAGTTGCATCTTCTTCAGAAACACATGGAATTTCAGTCATACAAGTTTCTGGAAATGCTAGCGAAGATTCATTTAGGTTAGCAAAAAAATATACAACAATGCGTGGTTTACCTTATAGGTATGTACTAACTGCTTATGCACCAGGTACCTCTCGTGCTAGCCAAAACCTCTTGGTTAATAATGATCGTAATTTTTGGGATTTCCGACTGCAAAATGCGTATATTGATAAAGATAAGAGGATTAGAGCGCTTGTACCACAAGTAGCAAACTACTTAGTCATGCCAAACGCTTTATTTTCTACTGGATTCACTGATGTAAACAATCAAAATGTGATGTTAGATAATATGCGAGCAACAATATTTGGACTAGAAGATAGAAAGAAAAAGGGGATTTTCTTATCCTCATACGGTGAAAAAGTCACCTTATCCTCAAATTCTAATCCATTACAATATGGCTATGCCTCTGATGTGAACTATTTTGCTTTACAGGCGGGTGTTGTGTTATCTGCTATAGAAAGTAAAGATCTTAACACATATTTTGGTCTTTTAGGGACATACGGAAAACTTGCTTTTACTCCAAAGGATATGGAAGATTCCGAAAAAACTACTCTTGATAAGTGGTCAGTTACTGCTTATGGTGGACTTCAGCATAACAGTGGTTTATATGTGAACACACTCCTTTCTTACGGATCCCTGAAAGGAAGTATTGCTACAGCATTTATTAAGGATGCTGCAAAATTAGACGGCACTGAAATATTGAGTGCATCTGCTACTATTGGTCAAAAATTGGAAACTGATGTTAACGGATTGGTGTTTGAGCCACAAGCACAACTTGTATATCAAAATCTCATGTTTGATATTATCTCAGATGCTGATAACCTTAAAGTAGATATGGGTAGGATGCATCAGTGGTTGATGCGTGTTGGTGGGCGTTTAACGCAGACTCTTGCCTCTAATGTAGAAGATCATATCATCTCCTTCTATAGTAAACTGAATATTATAAAAGCTTTTGGTGATGATAAAACGATAAAAATTACCGACACATTTTATCTCGATCACATGGGATCTTCAATTGAAGGTGGTGTTGGTGTTAACGCACATCTTTCCCAGAATATAGTACTCCATGGCGACATTAGCTATAGGCACAAACTGCAGAAGGCAGGTATATCTGGAACCACTTTTTCTGGTGGGATACGTTACCGTTTTTAGAATGGAACCATGTTAATCTCAATAAAAGGCAACGCTTTGGGGTGCCTTTTATTGGTTAAGGTGTATGTTACTTATAAAAAACGCTAAAAAAGCTATTTCTGATAACAAAATGGAGTTACACAACAGCTACCCTAAAAATTGCTCTGTCCTACCGATATAAATAGTGCGAAGCGGGTCTCCTTTAAAAGGTAGGCGTAAAAGTTGCGTAAATTATGAAACCAAATATAAAATATCCCAAAGAGAGTACAACATCTACAGCTATTAGACAAATCTCTAATACTACATAATATTGTAGTCACTTAGAATGCTCGGTATTAGCTGGAATTAGGTCAGCGCTCCCATCTGTTTCCTTTGTGCGAACAGCTTGTGCCGCATGGGAAAGCTCGTTCACTGCATTCAAATGTGCTTGAATTAATCCAGTATTACGATGTAGTTTTTCTTGTAAATCCAATAACAAGTTTTCAACCTCATTCTCAATATCCTCATTCATGTAGCGTTTCATATCGCTCATAGCTTTATTAAGGTCACGCAAGCCACGGGTTTTACATAAATTTATTTCTTCGTAATTTGGAACACCATTACTCTCTAGCATATTGCTTTCATAATCAACCACTTGTGCCAACCCTTTAACAGCGGCTACAAATTTTGTCATCGCCCAATCACGATCAATAAGATTATTATCAAGAACTTTTACTTTTGATGCAAAACTCTCATCACCACATTGCACTACAGACATCTTTATTTCCCCTTCAAAAATATCATTCAATCTTACTATCAACTAAGAAAGATTAAACAGCTTTTATTCACTTCCAATACACCCATGTGCAAATTATTGCTCCGACAAAAGCGCGACAATCATTAAAAGTATATACCTATTAAACTTTCGACATATTAATAAAACATTTTTTTATCTGTTTTCTCAAAAACCACCATTGGCATAATACCAATTCACTAAAACGCTGCAAATCCTTAAATCAGTACGCAGTAGATACTAGAAGCTTCAAAATTTGCTCTTCTTATTTTCAATAAAAAACAAATATTGAAAGCAACATATACCAACAAAATTTTGTAAAACGCAGAAACGCACCCCCTTTGAAGATTTAAGCATTTTTCCCTCCACAGCTTGTAGCTCCTTATACAGCCAACACTCTACAGCTTTTTTCACTACACAGAATAGCTTGCGTTAACTCAAAAAGATCTACTCTTTTCGCCTGTTCTTGCTTTACACATGCAGCACTTTACAGACAATACAACAAGAACACCTTTTGAACTACTCAGCCACACAGTAATATAAAAAAGATATCTAAAATAGCTAAACAGCCACAAACTTTTCTTTTATATCATTCGCTTTTATATCATTCGCTTTTCTTTGCAATTGGTATATAATATAGGATTTATCTACCCCTTTCAAGAGTTTCTAAAAACCGTACAGTCTCCTGTAATCCTTTAACAGTATAAACTCTTACACTCACCCCATATTGATGCTTTTCCGCACTTATTTATAATGATAAACTTCTTGTAGATCATTTCACTAAAAAACGTACAATTCACTATTAATATAGCTTTTTTTCATTATTAAAATGGATCCTCGTAAATATAGCATAAAAGTATCTTATATTCCCAACCGCACTGTTCAACATAAAAAAATTAGATATTAAAACCATAAAAGTAACTTTAAAAACAGCATCCATAATTCTTCTTGCCTATGGACATTACGGAAAATCTTTTATGCATTTTTATCGTTCAGCTTTGATCTTTTAATCACTTGTTTTAAGGATTCAGAAAGAAAAAAGTTGTAAAATTTCGAACTGGAATAGAATCCATAAAATTTCATAAAGTTATGAAAAAGGATTAAAATAATGCCTAAATCAAGTCTTCAAACATTCGCTTCGCCCTCTCAACAACGAAAAGTCCATATATTCCATGATGTCTTAGAATATATTTTCGTGATTATAGTCACTCTAAGTGCCATTTTTTCCACTCTTATATCTTTTTCAGATCAGCTTAGGGCATATTTTTAAAAGTCAGCAGCTTATCTAACTGTGATAATGGCTGTATTGCCGCTAAAATTTCTTTTGCTTTTTTTTCATCACGCTGCATCTGCGCAATCAAAGGCTCAAGCCCATGAAATTTTTCTTGTTTTCGCAAAAAGTGTAAGAAAGAAACAGTACAACTTTCTCCATAAAGATCACCATTAAAATCAAACAAATAAGTTTCTAGAAGCGGCACCCCATCTTGAACGACCGTTGGCCGACAACCAAAACTTGCAACCCCATCAAGCAAAATACCATTAGCACGGCGCAATCGTACCGCATAAACACCATGCGCCAAACTAGCTTGAGGGGGTAAAGTCTGATTAGCGGTAGGAAAACCTAAAAGACGACCAAGTTTTTCGCCTTGAACTACATCTGAACGTATCCGATAATGATATCCTAACAGCTGAGCTGCATTTCCCACCTGACCTTGTGAGAGAAGATAACGAATAAAACTAGAGGAAATTAACTGAGACTGTGGATCTTCTGTGCTACACAAGCAAGGAATTTGAACAACTTCAAATCCACACTCCTTTCCTCTTTGACAAAGAAGATATGAATTTCCACTTTTTTTATGACCAAATTGAAAATTTTCACCCGTTACAACAACCGAAACATCAAACGTTTGTTTTAAAATTACATTGATAAATTCATCCGCCGAAAGAGAAGAAAAATGTGCATCAAAAGGCTGTTCAATCACACCGTCAAATCCCAAAATTTTAAAAATTTCAGCCTTTTCAGTAGCTTCTGTCAAGCGGTCAACAGGAGCAGAACGTTGAAAAAAACTTCTTGGATGTGGTTCAAAACTTAAAACAAGAGCTGGCTTATTTTTTATGCGTGCTAAATCAAGCGCCTTTTGGAGTACCACCTGATGGCCACAATGAACACCATCAAAGTTTCCAAGCGCCAACACTGCCCCCCGCCAAGCCAAAGGAAGCATATTTGTCCCCTGAAGACGTAAAAAATCAGACATTATTGAAGTGCCCACATCATCGCTTGTGGTTTATAACCATAACGTTCAAAAAAAGACTGCAAAGCTTCTTGATCTAGCACACCATTTTGCATATATTCACCACGGTGGATGCCTCCCATAATATAAAGCGCATCAAGGCCAAAATGAGCTGCGCCTTTGACATCAGTTAAAAGACCATCACCAATGGCTAGGATTTGACTTCTTTCCACTTTTCCCCGGATTGTTTGGAGTTTTTCGAAAGCACACTCATAAATAGGTGCGTGGGGTTTCCCGGCAATGCGCACTTCACCTCCTAATTGTTGATAAAGACGAGCAAGTGCACCGGCACACCAAAATTCCTGACTTCCATAATGTACAATCACATCAGGATTTGCACAAATAAAAGGCAAATTCCGCGCACGTATGCGACGAAACATATCCTCATAAGCAGCCGGATCCTCATCAAAATCTTCAAGAAAACCACTACATACAACTACAGAAGCTTCCCATTCCTCAACAAGTTCACAATCTAACCCTTCAAACAGCATCAAATCACGTTGCTGACCAATAAAAAAAACTTTACGAGGTGCAGCGCGAATGAGATCGCGTGTCACATCACCTGAAGTGATAATAGCATCATAATAACCACTATGAACATCCATACTTTGCAACTGAGCAATAACATCTTTACGCAACCGAGGTGAATTAGTTAAAAAAACAACATTTTTTCCCATCTGCCGAATTTTATGCAGCACTTTCAACGCCGGTTTGAATGTGTTCACACCGTTATGCACAACACCCCAAACATCGCAAAAAACAGCATCGTAATGCTCTATGACAGCATCAAGATCGGTAAGTTCATTCATGTTACACCTTGTTTATATGTTTGTCATTTATCAAACTGTCTTTTACTTTTAAAATACTTACCGGAAGATAATTCTTCTGTCATCTATTTTCTCAACACTGCATTTTTCCTCTTAATTGCTTTGCATCGCTTACATAGGTCATAAAAATGATAAAATAAATAAGTTATGGAAGTGATATAAAATTCTGAAATACCTAAGTTTTCATTTCGAAAACGAACGAATAAATACTTTAATGAAAAAACTTTCCAAAATAAAAAGTCCTACTTCTTTTTGGCGTACCATATTGTTTTTGTTACAAATATCTTATTCATTTTGTGTATTTTTTTAGTGTCTTGATAAATAAAGGGTAAGGGAATAAAATTTTCAAACGTGATTTTGCGCACGTAGCTTGCCATTTAGTTTTACACCGATTTATTTTTTTCTGTTCCATAACGTCGCAAAAATTCTTTTGCATCTAGACCTATTAAGTGTATCCGGTCCCTTTGTTCACTTATAAAGCAAATGCGGTTGATTATATTTTCTTCGTTAAATCGACAATAAAAGCTTTTTTATATTGCATTTTTAATTTTTTGTTATCCACTGCTTCAAATGCATGAAGATATTGTCCAGCGCCTCTATAAGATTTGCAAATTCAAGAATGAATAAAAAGATGATGGACACGATCCATTTCATAAAACGAGACATCTTTTTCACATTTTGTTAGGTAACAATCATTTCTTGAAGCATTTCTTTTTCTGCTGAAATATCTTTGAGAGGATCAAGCATTTCGAGCGACAGGGCAAAACTTTCACATTGGAGCCATGGTAAGGAATTTTCTTCCTACCCTGGCAAATCAACACAGCTACCAAGCACAGCCATTTCAACAAAGCGTTCCCAAACAA
This sequence comes from Bartonella vaga, assembly GCF_037070895.1. NCBI lineage: Bacteria > Pseudomonadati > Pseudomonadota > Alphaproteobacteria > Hyphomicrobiales > Bartonellaceae > Bartonella > Bartonella vaga. The sequence goes on along the minus strand of NZ_JAYMZK010000006.1, from coordinate 28,898 downwards.
GACGGTTGAACTGAAAGGCAATAATATATTCCCGCCATTGTTTAATGTGGCGCCTAAACTGAATTATCGATGTGCACACATTAGAAAAGTTGCTCCTTGCTACATCGCCAAGCACAACAGCATAAGACATGTTGAGGGCTGCACAAATCTTTAAAAGATTGTGGAATTGAAAAGCTTCATAAGAACCACCGACTTCTACAGTATTGGAAATTTAATATCCATATTCTCTCCTGCATAAATCGCTGCACCAAATGTTATGATAGGTAAATCTGATTGTTCTTCAAGATTATTTTTTTTACATTTATCTTGGTTATCAGGGCACCTCATACCATAAGGATCAGTTCCTGTGACGATCATTGCAAAAAGAGCAGCGGTTTTTTCTATCAAGCTCGGCATCATAATAAGCCTCAAGCTGAAAAACCTTTGTTATACAGCGTATTTTTGGTAATCTAAGCAACTGACCAGCAATACGCTTTTCTTTAATGTGGATTACCATTTCAGCAGGTACCCGCACACGCTCTTGGCTTCCAAACGCTCTGCTCAGTGGGCCGCTATCATAAGGATGATACTGCCAAAATGATAAACAACACGCTTCCCGCTGGCATTAAACTTAATCCCCATGCGGATATAATTTCCCTCAATTTCAGCAATCCCGCTATAAGTTAAATCAAGCATTTTTGCTGAATAAATTTGCAATTGAAGAGGCACACCAGAACGCCCATAAAGTGCAATCTCACAAAACATTCGCCCATTAAAACTTCTCGAGCAATCGTTGCTTGTAAACCATAAAAATTAGCATCCTCATCATAATCATAATCATAATCAGCCTCATCAATCCATTGCCACAAAAGATCAAGAAGCTTCTTCTTTTCTTTTTGAAAACTGCAATGCGAGGATAAGGTTTGATTCCATCACTAACAGCTGCTGAAACCCATTTTTCTGTGACTGAACCATAAAGGACTTCATTGTCATAAAGCCATCTTGAGCGTGCGATAATGGTATCACCTGTTGCTTCAATCGCTTGGTTAATATGTTTTGTAGCAAGGTTTAACCCACTCATTCAACGGCTACGGCTAGCGGCTTCAAAAGGCCGATTATGATTACTGAAACTGCGAAAAAGTCCGTTACTTTACTCAATAATCCAGTCATTAATAACCACGTCTCGCATCAATATAGTGAGTACATAAGTAAAACGATTTTATCCATTACAATTATACTGGTTGCAGCACCGTTACTCTGCACTACGCTCTAACAAAGCGCTGAAAATTATTTGCAAAAATCTTAGCAAACACTGATTAATAAAATTGTTACGGTAAGGAATGTGACAAAAAAATAAGTCCTACTTTTGGTTATATTCATTGTAAATGAAGCAGTAAAAATTGAACGCTATCTCGATATATTTTTAAGGATAGTAAAATGAAAATATATCTTGTCTATAAAATTTTTGCAAAAAATCTATTGCTAAACATTAAAGCGTAATATATGTTCATTCGAAGGAAGGGGTTGCTTTATCCCCCCCCCCGCGTAAAAGCAAAGTGCGACCTCTTTCTTATTTTTATCAAAAGAACTGGTTCTTTTAAATCCCCTCTATGATTCGTTTTACCAAAAGAGCCAGTTCTTTTTTAGCGTTCAGATAAATATCAAACATTCGAGGATGGTTTTTGGTGCATTTTTTAGCAATCATGCCACGAAAATATCTCCACTGGTAATCTGATGAGCTTTCCGTAATCTTTTTCAAGAATAGCACCAATAACAAAAGCTGCTTTTTGAAGCCCCATATCTTTTTTTCTTTTTCAACAACATGGAATGAAATTCCAAGCATTTTAGATAAAAAATCCCTAAAATAGATTAAATCTCTTACAGATGCTAAACGATTATCAAGATACATATACGCCACATGAGGCAATACTTTTTTTAAAAAAAAGTTCATTAAACAAATCCGAACGTATTCCTGTCCTATCAAATAGACCTATTTATCGCTAAAGATATAAATTGATAACTGGTCTGGTTCTATTGGGAAAATAACTATCGAAGTGAGGGAAAAAAGCAAATCTTTAAGAACAGCAGGAGCAAGAGGAACAGATCATTCTAGCACAGGGGAAACTTCCTATTCGTTGTGGATGATCTATATATTTTAGACGAAAAAATTTATGGAAATCATATCTTGTAATAAACATAGCAATAACAAAATAATTGCAAATCAAGAATCGCATCCCCTCCCCCCCCCAAAAAAAACGGTCTGTAATAAGCCGTGTATTTCTTTTTATGCTTTTCCTTCTCCTTTTTAATTTTCGCGGACTAATTCGCGGTATAATAAGTGGAATAGCATCCTTGAACTTTTTGGGGATTCTTATGTCCTTTGTTATATTTTATATAGTAGGACCAAATGATCCTAATTTTTCCTTAGTGTTAAAAATTTTTTCAGTAAGCCTGCTCATTTCAATGTATATTCTCTGCATAACTGCAAATTGGTACTATGACATCTTATTATTCAAATTAGCGCCTCCTAACTATAAACTTGTACTCTTTGAATAAAGTAAAGCTTACTTCGTGCACTCATAATTTAAAATGAGAGGCTGGTTATCTATCATTATTAACTCTTGTAGAATAATAATTTGTCGTATATTTCTTTCCCTAAAATGAGAGATTGTTCTATTTCCTCCTCTAAAATTTATTTTCAATCTCTTACTTCAAAAATCCGTATAAAAAAGGTCAATTGCAACGCTTAGGTATGACTGTGGATCCCAATAATGTTCGTCAAGCTTTATTTCCTGAGAAGGCAAAGGTGCTTGATAACCCTACAGGTACAGCGCCTGGTTTTTTTCTATTTTGTCTTAAGTTTTAGCTCTTTCCTTCTCATATTTTATTATGAAAGACTTATAAGATATTTACAGTAATTGTTCATGCATTCTCTCAAACAATACTAATTTAAAAACGAGTAATTATGATAACTAAACCTGCATTCTGATACAGCAGAGAATTACCTTGTATCCTGGATAATACTATTAATACATACTATATTAAAAGAGGAATAAAATGAAAAAAACTCATTTTAATATCTATGGCTATATTACTCATATCTGGTTGTCAAAAAACATATAGCGTAGAAGATTTTAAAAAAGATAACAGATTGAGAGAAGAATGGAGCAAAAAATGTGCTCTTTCAGAACCAAGTATTCAGTCATCTCAAAATTGTGAAAATGTATTAAAAGCAAGTACTGAAATGTTTTTTCATCAGGAACGAACCTCTACAGATCGTGGACACGCATTTTAAAAATACCAAAAAAAGAGGCAAAAGCCTCACTTATTTCTGTTTGGGGATTACTAATATTAAAATCCTGCATGTCGTTATCTTCTAGTGATATTGGTGGAGCACTAAGTTCTAAATTTGCTGTATCTTCCATACCATGCACTGAAATTGCAGCTAAAACTCCTGCAGTTTTTAAGGCGGCATTAGCGGCACTTCCAATCCCTTGAGAAGCAGAACTCATTTTAGATTGTCTTGTTTCCGTTGAAGCTCTGGCATCACCTGTTATGCGAGGGTTTTTGTTAGAATATTGAGATTTGCTATCACTGTTTTTAAAAGGATTCCCCGTCATTTGAGAAGCATTGACGCCACCCTTTCCCATAGAACTACCTATGCCACCACCAACACCTTCCATAGCACTACCATTCCATATTCCTCCCATACCTCCTAGTCGACAACTCATGCTGCACCTGTGACCACCATAGCGCTACCCATGCTACCCAACATTCGTCCAGCTGCTAATCCGGTAACAGCACCTATAGTAGCACTAGCCATTGCTCCAATAGCTGAACCACTACCATTGCTTGAACCAGATATCAAAATGCTAACAATCTCAGGAATAGTTTTTTATAAATATGCGCTAAATACTCTGTACAAAACTGACTAAGAAAAAAAATAGACCCCGAAAAAATAAATATTAACCGAGATATTCTTTTTGGTATATGTGTAGAATGATTTTACAATTTTCCTCCATTTAATTCTAACATTCGCTGTATACTTACACAAACAAAAGTCTTATTCTTATTTTCTCAAAGCGAATGACCTTTATCGCAGGATAAGGTCTATGTTTATAACCTTAGCTTGCATTTTTTCATAAAGTTTTCTCATCGTCTTCATATTGTCTTTTCATGCGTCAATGATTAATTTCTCAGGTGCTTTTAGACGTACTTTATTAGTATTTGTTATCCGTGTGTAATTGAAATACCATTGTTTGCCGGCCTCACCATAAGGCAAACCTTTTTTCAGATTTTTTGGTAAGCTATACTCTTGGTTGATTCCTTTATATATGTGGGATCAGAAACTATCTGTACAGACTCCCTCAATGACATTTATTTCTGTCAATGCCGTTTTAAAATTGCTCGTCATTTCTTGGCTATTGGCATATATAAAGAAAACTATTTGCTACAAAATTATGCTCCGCATCAAGCAGTAACGATAAATCGCTACTCTTTCCAACATTGCAATATAATTGCACAGTTCATTTCGCATATTGTTCAATTTTTTAGAAATGATGACCTCCTATCACAACATTTTTTCTAACAAATCTGTGCCATATTCCTCATTTTTTATTAAACACCATATCACGAATAAATTGCGCACCATTCTTGCTGCTTAAGAAATAAGAGCGAGTAAAGCAGGCAGTTCAGCTAATTTATCCTAACCACGCTTCCATCGTATTGGCTGTTTCAATGTGAGCAGCAGAACCCTTGTATTCAATTTCGCGTTTAACTAACCTGGCATTTTCTGCCAAAACTTCACAATTCTCATGCATCAAAACAATTGTTGGAGAATAATAACCACAAGCAACAAGATATGATCGAGCTCCATTCATTGCTGTTTCAGCTTATTGTGTCATCAACAAAGCATTTGGTTTTAAAAACTTGTGAAAAAAGCCCCTTTTGTTGCCATTTCAATCGATATTTATTTAATGCAGCAACAGCTTCGTGCCAGTCTATAAAGATAAAACGACTTGAGCATCTATAATGTAAAGGTAGACCATCAATTGAAATACATGCGATAAATTTATCCCCAAGTCGTGGGGTATCTCCATGCCACAAATCGGTATAACCAAGCCATGAATCCAAATACATTGGACAATCTGGTATTCGAAGTGCAATCACTTCACCATTAATCACATAATGTAAATGATTAACAAGTTGGTCATAAACTTGTAAAGGGATTGTAAGATCCATTATCCCGACGCCATTGTAAAGGATCGGTGAAATTACTTGACCAAAGACCAATTTTGCTATTGCGTGCTGTCTCTTCAGCCTTACGGTACTGTACTGGAATAGGGTTTTTATTCTCTTTTGAAAGCACCAACATACCCTCTGCAAGACCTACTTCAGCTAAATCAACTCCGTTAACGAAACATTGGGCATAAGAAACATTATTTTGCACAATAACCCGCTTACAAGACAAATTCTGACCAAGTGTTTTTGTAACTAGCCAAGCCGTTGTAACCGCACCACAGGGCCATTCTTGACCATTGAGCTTTGCTTTTTGGCGCGGTGCACAAGTATCCACACCATATAGATGAATATTGCGAGTTATATGTGTACGCCAAGACTGCTCAACAGAGGTTAATAATTTAAATGTAACACCACTAATAACAGATGCTCTACCCTGGAAAACAATATCATTGCCCGATGAAAAACTCCTCTGCAAATTAAGATCCGATTCGTTTTTCACTAATCGTCGTTTTGTTATGGATTCTGTTGGCTCTTTCTCTTCAAAATGCCCATCAACAATATTTTGGATATCGCGAATCGTAAACGTTTTTAGAACACTCCAATCTATTTTATCTTTATATTGCCGCAACCCCCAGAACATAGAACCTATAATGTATACAATAATTATAAATTTAAATCGCACTCGCTTAATACACTCGCTCAAAAAATGCATTGTTTCGCTGCCCTTTCACTATTTTGATCAACAACCGCCTTGCTCCTGCAACGAAAAATTCTATGCAAGATATGTTGAATATTAAATACATTTTGTAAAGAAAAATATTATTTCTTAAAATGTTAGCCATTACCACTTTGGAAAACCTGTAACTTAAAATTGCCATTTTCATGTAACACAGTTCCGAGGCTGAAGTCTTCTGTCTCTAGAAGAGAGTTTTTAGAGTAAGCAAGAACCTACTACTAAAGTTTTTATAAACAAAACAAATGAGGGGTATTTGGGGCTGGAAATTTAATGCCACAAAACTCTTTAGCTATGAAAGACAAAAGGATGTCAATAGTTAATAATTCTTTTAAAGAGAGGTAAAATGACAAACAATATATCCAAGAACATTGTGTTTATCATTATCGTGCTGGTTTTAACTGCAGTCTTTGTATCGCATCCCTCTTATGCCTCCACTGCGCCTAATGGATTGGGAAATATTGATACTGTTTTAAATAGTATAGTTAAAATGATGACGGGAACAACAGCAAGGCTCATAGCGATTATATGTGTTGCTGCCGTGGGTATTGGCTGGATGTATGGCTTTATTGATTTACGCAAAGCAGCATATTGCATTATTGGCATTGGTGTTGTTTTTGGAGCTCCCACTCTCGTTACTACATTAGCAGGAGTCTCACCATAAATGAATGAAGATACTCTCTTTCTTGCTTGTACACGACCTACCATGTTTGCGGGTGTTACAATGGAAGCAATGGCTCTAAACGTTATGGCAACGTGTATTCTTTTCATTATATCAAGCGATTTCCGCATGATTGGTCTCGGTGTTGGGATGCATTTTGTTTTACGCGAAATAACGAGACATGATCACAACCAATTTCGCGTATTATTTGCTTGGCTCAATACCCGAGGAAAACAAAGAAACCTAAAAAGATGGGGAGGAGGGTCTACATCTCCATTACGCCTTGTTCGTACTTACAAGGAACTACGCATATGAACCAAACATCAGTCATGAAAAAGGAGCTTTTGCCTGAAGAATCCATCCCTTACGTGCGCTATGTCAATAAACATGTCATTGCATTGAATTCACGCTGCTTAATGACTGTGATAGCTGTTGAGGGAGTAAATTTCGACACTGCAGATATCGATCAATTAAATTCCTTACATGAGCAATTAAACACTCTCTTGAAAAACATCGCAGATGAACGCGTTGCTTTATATTCTCATATTATTCGTCGACGCGAAGTTATTTATCCAGAAGATCATTTTTCTTCATCTTTTGCCGCAACATTAAATGAAAAATATAAAAAGAAAATGGTTTCGCAAGAGTTGTATAGAAATGACCTATTCGTTTCACTACTTTGGAATCCTGCATCAGATAAAACGGAGAAAATAGCTTCATTTTTTCAACGCTTAGCAAAAGCAAAAAAAACGCAATCCGAACCAGATATGGAAGCCATTCGTAAAATCGAAGAGTTAAGTCGAGATTTTATAGAAGGTTTAGAAGCTTATGAAGCTCGACTCTTATCGATTTATGAACATGATGGCCTTTTATTTTCTGAACAAAGTGAGTTTCTTCACCAATTGGTAGGGGGGAGACGTGAGCGTATTCCTCTTACATTTGGTACTATTGCATCAACGATTTATTCTGATCGTGTTATTTTTGGTAGAGAAATTATAGAAATTCGTCATGAAAGTAATCAGCGTTTTGTTGGCATGTTTGGGTGGAAAGAATACCCCTCTAAAACGCGCCCCGGTATGACGGATGGCTTACTGACAACACCGTTTGAATTCATTTTAACTCAGTCTTTTGTCTTTAAAAGTAAAGCAGCTGCCGGTGCCATTATGGGTCGTAAGCAAAATCAAATGATTAATGCAGCTGATCGCGCTAGCTCACAAATTGAAGCGCTTGATGAAGCGTTGGATGATTTAGAGTCAAATCGTTTTGTTTTGGGTGAACATCATCTCTCTCTAGCTGTTTTTGCTGATGACACTAAAAAATTAGCTGAAAACTTATCAAAAGCGCGTTCCCATTTAACCAATGGTGGAGCGGTTATAGCCAGAGAAGATTTAGGGTTGGAAGCTGCATGGTGGGCGCAATTGCCCGGAAATTTTAGCTACCGTGCACGATCTGGCGCCATTACCAGCAGAAATTTTGCAGCTTTATCACCCTTCCATTCTTTTCCGGTTGGTAAATTAAAAGGTAATGTTTGGGGATCTGCTGTAGCATTACTAAAAACACAAGCTGGTTCACCTTATTACTTTAATTTTCATTATGGTGACCTTGGCAATACATTTGTTTGCGGTCCATCTGGATCCGGTAAAACGGTGATTGTTAATTTCCTTCTTGCTCAATTACAAAAACATAATCCTACAATGGTCTTTTTTGATAAAGATCAGGGTGCAGAGATTTTTGTGCGGGCTGGAGGTGGAAAATATAAACCTTTGAAAAATGGGCAGCCTACGGGTATCGCACCCTTGAAGGGCATAGAATACACCGAAAGAAACAAAATCTTTCTTCGTAATTGGATCTTGAAACTCGTTACAGCTGAAGGACAAACAATAACAGAACAGGAGCGGCAAGATATTTCTAGAGCTATAGATTCCTTGGAAACTTTACCTCTTGCACAACGCTCTCTTGGTGCTCTTCAATTGTTTTTTGATAATACCTCAAAAGAAGGAATTGCCATAAGGTTGCAGCCATGGATTAAAGGGAATGCTTTAGGTTGGGTTTTTGATAACGAGCAAGATGATCTCAATTTAAATGCACAGTTTATTGGCTATGACATAACAGATTTCTTAGACAATGAAGAAATTCGGCGTCCCTTAATGATGTATCTGTTTTATCGTATTCTTGATCTTATTGATGGACGACGCATTATTATTGCCATTGATGAATTCTGGAAAGCACTTGAAGATGATTCATTCACAGCTTTTGCACAAGATCGTCTCAAGACGATCCGTAAACAAAATGGCATGATGCTTTTTGCAACACAAAGCCCAAAAGATGCTTTAAAATCAACAATTGCACATACAATTATTGAGCAATGCCCCACCCAAATATTTTTTCCAAATCAAAAAGCAAATTATGATGATTATGTTGAACATTTTAAACTAACTGATCGTGAATTTGAACTGATACAATCAGAATTAAGCAGAGAATCTCGTCGTTTTCTTATCAAACAGGGACAAAATTCAGTCGTTGCAGAGCTCAATCTGCGAGAAATGAAGGATGAGATCGCCGTCCTAAGCGGTACAACTAAGAATATTGAGCTCATGAACCAAATTATCAACCAATATGGAACAGATCCGGACGAATGGTTACCCATATTTCATCAAAGGAGAGAAAATCAATGAAAAAATACGGTTTAATAATGCTCTTATATTTGTCTTGCGCCTCTCATGCAATGTCACAAACTACCATCAATGTGGATGAATATTATAAAAATGCACTAGAAAACACGCAAAAATTAGACGCTGCAAAATCAGAAACAGCTGAAACCATTTATGCAAGTGCAGCAGAAACGACAAAAAAAATCCAAGAAATAAATAATAAGCTTGAAACTGTAAAGTCACAAGAAAAGCCTGAATTAGAAGCATTACAGACTCTTCAAATAGAATTAGCCATTCTTCATGCAAATCTTCAAGTGGATGCTTTAAAACTTCAATCTTTAGCTATGATTAAAGCAAGAGATACAAAATCAAAAGAAGAAATGCGTGAAGAAGAGATACAAAAAGAACACAAAGATCTTGAACAAAAGTTAAAAGAAAAACTTGAGAGTTCTAATGTCCGACTTTAGTTTCGCTCCATTTGAAAGCATTTCTAGTTATATTGTAGCCCCACTTGACAATGTGATGAATACAACAGTGAGTGGGTTGTCTTCTGCTATTTCAGCACCGCTTAATCTTGCCTCGATCATTTTCATTTTTTTATATGGCTATAACGTTATGACGGGTCGCGTTGCTCTTTCAATGCATAGCCTTCTCAATAATGTCGTTAAAATCGTTGTTGTAACAACAATGGCAACGAATGCGGATACATTTAATATCTATGTGAAAGATGTTTTTTTTAATGATCTAACAAATGCAATTGGGAATGCACTTAACCACAATCCCACTGGTTCCAATGTCTTTGATTATATTTTGTTAAAGACAAGTTCTCGCTATCAAGAAGTTTTATCTAAAGCTTGGTTCCTTGAAAAAATCATGGTTGGCCTTCTTGGCTCTTTAATGCTTATGGCTGTTATCGTCTTTTGTATAGGTGGTTTTATTGTCCAAATGTTTGCACAAGTTGCGCTCGTAATGATTATAGGTCTTGGGCCACTGTTCATTAGCTTGTATTTATTTAATGCAACCAGAAAATTCACCGATGCATGGATTACTACATTGGTCAACTTTACCATCTTACAGGTCCTGGTGATCATGTTAGGAACGATTTTGTGCCAAATTATCCTACGCGTTCTCAATGGTACATATGATACAATCTATTTTCTTTTCCCACCTGTTGTTGTCATCTCGATAGTAGGAGCCATTCTCTTCCGCGCACTTCCTGGTATCGCCTCTGCTCTTTCTTCTGGTGGACCGTACTTTAACGCCGGTATATCTTCAGGAGGACAGATTTTCACGATGCTCTCCAATAGTGCTAAAACAAGTGGTAATGTCGCAAAAAGTGCAGTTTCAAAACTCTCTGGTGCAGCAAGTACCGCAGCAAAAGCCGCAAAAATGGGAGCTCGAGGACGTGGTCGATTTTAATGTTAAATACCTCTTTAAAAAAATCGACGCCCTTGCTGCTCCATTGTGTGCGTTCAAGAGAGCACAAACTACGCATATATTGCATAAAACATTTGGTATTCTTTATTTCACTAGCGCAATAAAAGTCTTTCATACCATACTTCTTTCAAATTGCGCAAAGCAAGAGTCCCCATACTGATTTCAAAGTATTTGTGAGTTCAAAAAATGAAACGTAAAGTAATTTTTTTTGTCATTCTAACCCTTACTCTTACTGGCTGTGCCTCCATAGTAGGCCCCAAAGAACCACCACGGTGTAATGGAAAAAATACCCGCCCTTTAAATAGAGATAAATGGAACTGGGACAACGAAAACATCATCCCACAAAGAAGAATTGTAAAACCTGTTCAAACACCTACCATCCTCAACACTTTGGAAAGTGAAAAAGCAACAATTAGCATAACACCGAATAAAACTACATTAAATCCTATAAGCCATGAAACGCGCTTGAATAACACTGTGGAGGTAACACGTGAAAAGTGACGCACTTGAAGAATACATAAAAGAAGCACGCTCATTCGACGTTGATCGTATACATGGCATGCGATTACGTATGAAAATTGCCATGGCTTTGACAGTGCTTTTTGGATTGATGACGATCGCCCTAGCTTTAGCTGTAGCAGCATTAACGCCCTTAAAAACTGTAGAACCTTTTATTATTCGAGTTGATAATTCAACAGGTATTGTTGATACGGTTAGTGCACTAAAAGAATCTCCCAACGATTACGATGAAGCGATAACACGTTATTTTGCTGGCAAATATGTTCGTGCACGCGAAAGTTTTCAATCATCAGAGGCAGAACATAATTTTCGCTTGATTTCTCTTTTATCTTCACCACAAGAACAAAACCGTTTTGCAAAATGGTATGCAGGCAATAACCCAGAAAGTCCGCAAAATATTTATCATAACATGACCGCTACGGTTACAATAAAATCGATCTCCTTTTTAAGCAAAGATCTTATTCAGGTACGTTACTACAAAACGATCAGAGAACCCAATGGAAAAGAAAGTATTTCTCATTGGGTTTCTATCTTAAATTTTTCCTACATTAATGCACACATTTCAACGACAGACCGCTTAATAAATCCCCTTGGCTTTCAAATATCTGAATATCGATCCGATCCAGAGGTGATACAATGATCAGATTTTTAAAAATAATCTTTTTAGCTTTCATTGTCATAATAAGCTTTTTTACAGCTCCGTTGTTTGCGGAAGTAGCCCCTGTAAGTGCCCGCAAAGATGACCGCATTAGATTTGTCAATTATGACCCACACAATGTTACACAAATCATCGGGTCTATTCGTTCTTCGGTTCAACTTGAATTTGCTGATGATGAAGAAGTTATCTATGTAGGAATTGGCAATTCCGTTGCTTGGCAAGTTGCACCAGCCGGCCATTTTGTTTTTCTAAAACCGCGCGAAGTTCAACCAGTCACTAATTTACAAATTGTAACAAGTCGTCAAGATGGCGCACAACGATCTTATCAATTTGAGCTAAAAGTCCGTGAAGGCGATGTTTCAGCGGGGAATAATACATATTTTTTAGTAAAGTTTCGTTATCCAGAAGATGAAGCCTTGCGTAAAAAATTAGCCGAAGCAGCAAAAACCGCACAGTACGAAGAAAACTTTCTTAATGATGTTTTAAATACCCATGAAGATTTTGGACCACGCAATTGGGCTTATGAAGTGCAAGGTTCACCATTAATTGAACCAAGCTCTGTCTACGATAACGGGAAAACAACAACCTTTACATTTTTAGGAAATATTGAAATCCCAGCTATTTATCTTGTCTCGTTTGATGGGAAAGAATCTCTCGTTCCAAAATCGATTAAAGGTAACAAGGTCATTGTTCATGCCACAGCTGCTCAATTTGTTTTGCGCCGTGGAAATGACGTTCTGTGCGTCTTTAATAGGAGGTTCGTGCCTGAAGGGATTAATCCAGAAACCGGCACAACATCACCATCTGTACAACGTAAAGTGAACACAGGAAAACGGCCATGAATGAAGAAATGGATGAAAAGAACATAGATGATCGCTGCACAATAAAAGACTCTCAAGGAGGAAAACAGCATAGCAATATAGGTAAAGCAGTCGCTCTTATTGTTCTTTTCAGTGTCTGTATTTACTTAGCATATTCAACAATTTATACAAACAAAAAACAACCCGTAGAACTTCCTAAAGAAGTGACAATAAAACAGACAGAACTTTTTTTTCCTGTACAACAAAAGCCTATATCCCCTGAACAAACCAAACAAAATGACGCTTTGTTGCCCAAGGTTGAATTACCAACGCCCCAAATAAATAAACCAAATTCCGATGATCCACTCTTGGAAGCGGCACAGCGTGCTCCTGTATTAGCCTATACAAACACACAGCAAAACAAAGCAAATACAGCAACAAATAGTGGGGCTTTACTTGGAAAAGTCGAAAACAAGCCTGATGAAACAGCGCAACGCTTTAATCACCTTCTCAAGCCAACAACCCTTGACAAAGTTAATGCCTCGACACTTGGTAATCGAAACTATATCATCGCGATGGGTACTCCTATTCCATGCATATTAGAAACAGCAATCAACAGTGATCAACAAGGATTCACCAGTTGTATTATCTCCAGAGATATCTTGTCAGACAATGGTCGCGTTGTTTTACTTGATAAAGGCACACAAATTGTTGGTGAATATCGTGCCGGATTGAAAAAAGGTCAAAAGCGTCTCTTCGTGCTGTGGAATAGAGCCAAAACACCCAATGGTATCGTTATAACATTATCTTCACCAGCTACAGATTCCTTAGGACGTTCTGGTATCGATGGAGAGGTTGATAATCATTGGCTTGAACGGATTGGCTCTGTACTTTTTGTTTCAATTATCAAAGATGCAACAAACTATGTTAAAAACCGTTTTACGAGCGAACCTGAAAAGAATAGTACTGAAACAGTTTCTACAGGATCAAATATTGCAAATATTCTCGTCGAAAATTACGCTAATATTTCTCCAACCTTGACTAAAAATCAAGGGGAAATGGTTAATGTTTTTGTTGCCCGCGATTTAGATTTTTCTAATGTTTATAAATTGAAATTAATCGAAAACAAAAAACAGATTATCAATCGCTCCCTTTCAAGAAACTTTTATAAAAGTTCTGCGAGGACTGCGAAATGAACCAAAATGTACATCAATTAAACGATGAAACCGTCACAATTGTTTTAACAAAACTTGAACCAATCGATGCATTTCTAAAAGATGAAAACCTTTTTGAAATTGTAATAAATCGTCCCTATCAAGTAATGACTGAAGGAATTGAGGGGTGGAAAACAATAGAAGTCCCCACCCTCTCCTTTAATGAGCTTATGGGAATTGCTAAAGTTGTTGCTTCCTATTCTAAGCAAAATATATCGGACAAAAATCCAATATTATCTGCGACCCTACCAAATAATGAACGGATTCAAATTGTTATTCCTCCAGTAATGGAAAAAAATACAATCAGTATGACAATTCGTAAACCATCATCGCAGAATTTCTCCCTCGAAGATTTAGCAAATAAAGGCCTTTTTTCTCTGTGTGAGCAGGTATCTTTCACACCATTAAATGATTATCAATCTCGTTTTAACGAGCTCAAAAGCGCTGAGCATAACTTAGCAACCGCCTATTGCAATAAGGATTTTGTATCCTTTTTAAATCAAGCTGTAAAATGGCAAAAAAACATTTTGATTTCTGGAAAAACCGGCTCAGGAAAAACAACGTTGTCAAAAGCATTAATCGCCAAAATCCCTAATGATGAGCGTATTATAACCATTGAAGACACACCAGAATTGATTATTCCACACCCCAATCATGTTTCTATGATCTATTCAAAAGATGGACATGGTTTAGCCTCTGTTGGTCCCAAAGAATTGCTTGAATCTGCTTTACGCATGCGTCCTGATCGCATTCTTTTACAAGAGCTTCGAGATGGTACAGCCTTTTATTATATCCGCAATGTAAATTCAGGCCATCCAGGCTCAATTACCACTGTTCATGCCGCAACAGCTCTTGCTGCCTTCGAGCAAATGACTCTTTTGGTCAAAGAAAGTGATGGCGGAGGTGATTTAGAGCGTGATGATATTCGGGGTCTGCTAATTTCAATGATAGATATCATTATTCAATGTAAACGGGTTGAAGGACAATTTAAAGTCACAGAAATATATTATGACCCTTTCAAACAAAGAAACATCTTTGGAGGCAACTAAAAGTAAATTACGCCTACTGTTGAAAAAGGGAAAGTAAATGAAAACAAAGACACCAGAGAATCCTTTATCTTACACACCAGAAGAATTGAAAAAGCGCCGCGAAATAGTTGATGCAGCCATTAACAGCTATGCACTTGAGGGTGTTACACCTCATCCTAAAACGCTCGAAATTTTAGAAAAATATGCAAGAGGAGATACCTCATTAGAAGAGTTTAACACTCTTATGGAAAATGCTGTATTACAAGGAGACAGTGATGCCTAAAGAACAGCTAGAAAAAACAAATGGATCACCTACAACACCTTCTCCGTATAATTATGTCTATCTTCATACTGATACACTGAAAAATAAATATGGCATACAAGATCCGATTATCTTTAAGGAGAGATGTGCCCGTGATGTAGCACAAGCACTTATTAATATAAACGAAGAAACTCTACCTTTAAAATTTGATTCCCACTATCTAAAACATCTTCATAAAGAAATGTTTATGAGTATGTTTGAATGGGCCGGATGCACCCGCAACGAAAAATTTACATTTTCAGATGGCAGCACTGCCTTCATGCCAATATTCCGTGAAACAGGTTTAGACACTGTTTTTGCAACCGGTGACGAAATCCAAGAAAACTTACAAAAGTTAGATCAAACGCTTTCTGCTCAAGAAAATTTGCAAAATTTATCACGTGAACAGCTTATTTCTAAAACATCAAAGATATTTATCTCTCTCAAACATACACACCCTTTCAGATACGGCAACGAGCATGTAGAACAGCTTTTTTGTGAAAAATTTTTTCAAGCAGCAAACCATCGACTTGACTTTTCTCTTGCAACATCAGAACGCATAAAACTTGCCAGTATTGCGGCAATACGAGATGGAAATCTAGAGCCTATAGAACATCTGTTTGAAGATATTTCCAATCCCAAAAAACAAAAGATGTTAAAAGATGTTTTAAAGACTATGGGAAATGATGATATTTCTTCGCTTTCTGTTATGGTTGCAAAAGAAGGTGAAATCTACAGTGGCGTCTATAAAGATACTTGTTCAGAAAGTTTTATACTCAAAGGAGATGGCACTCTCATCATTGGAGACAAAAGTGATCTCACAAAACAGCAACTAAAAAAATTACAGACTGGTGAAACGTTTACTTTTAAAACTCCTATAAAGTCACTCTTCGACAAATTTTTTATCCCAAAAAATCCATTACCTCCTCTAACAAAAAATGAAATTGCCGAAAAGCTTTCCGAAGATGCTTGTGTCCACACATGCTATAAGCAAGTCCAGAAGTTATCAAAAATTGTTTACGGAAATCCGAAAGCATTAAACAAAAAAATGATAGAGGTGATTAAAAATCCAAACTATGGCCAACAGCTTGTTCAAGAAATTGAACGATCCCCTAGCTCTATTGCCAACCTTGCAGGCTTTGACTTCTTTTATTTTAAAAATCAAGCCCGTGCAAATTCTGAAAATCATATTTCTATGCTCTGCTCTGCTGTTGCCAATTACGAGAGTGCTATCAGATACGCTCAGAAAGAAATCATTCAAGAGCATAAGGTAGAACAAGAGCGCTGCAAACAGGAAGTAAGCATGCCAAGTAAAAAATTGCAGGATTTTCTTTCTTTGTCAAAAGATTCTCAGAAAGAAGCTTTAGATAACTCTCTTACACTTCAAACAGAACTTTGTACTTTTCAAAAAAGTATCCGTAACCGTCTTTCAAAGAGAGATTATGCAGCGATCAATGATAATGATTATAAGGCACTCGCTAAAAGTATTGGTGTACCAGAAGAAAAAGCAAAAGGGATTGCAGAAACTGTTCAGAAATTCCCAAAAGTACAGCAGCCACCACAAATACGCCCACAAAACCGCCTAAAAGCGTTCGCTATTTCCAGCTAATAATTGTGAGGTCTTACTCTTCTTTGTTTGAATATACATAACTGAAAAATATCGTAAGACCTCCTACTTATAAAATAAAGAGGATACCTAAGGTTCTGTTATCAATTTTGAAAGTATCTCCTATGACATCCCCAGTTATTTTACACCATATCTCTTACAATATATTTCGATGAAAAATGAAAGTAAGACGTGATGAAATATAGCAAAACACAACTGGTACGTATCTTAGCACCAATCCCTTTAGGGGGGGTGACGATATTTTTCGTTCCTTATTTGTTATTGTTTATTATAAATGAGCTACACGAAAACCAAATTTATTGGTATCTTCGTTCAAAACCCTTATTGGTGCTGATACTAATTTCTATTGCTTCATTGCTGTATACTCTCACCCAAAAGCTACACTTACGCAAGGCAATCACGACTGTCTCAGCTATTTTTTTTGGGGTTATAGCTCTTTATTACATTGGTAGTGAAATAAAACGCTTAAGCCCTTATGTTGGTCAACAAGGAATAACTTGGAGTTATGCTTTGAAGTTTATGGATCCTATGGTTGCTTTTGGTACAATCATCGGCGTTTTTCTTTTAGTAATTCAATTTAAAACAACCTCTCCACGTACAAACAATATAAAGCGTGCAAAAAAAGGAGTTTTTGGTGACGCTTCATGGATGAATTTAAAAGAGGCAGCTCAAATTTTTC
Source organism: Bartonella vaga (assembly GCF_037070895.1). Classification (NCBI taxonomy): domain Bacteria; kingdom Pseudomonadati; phylum Pseudomonadota; class Alphaproteobacteria; order Hyphomicrobiales; family Bartonellaceae; genus Bartonella; species Bartonella vaga. The sequence goes on along the minus strand of NZ_JAYMZK010000006.1, from coordinate 11,370 downwards.
CTTCCGATGGCCAAATTGTTGTTGGCGAAAGGTACCGTGTTGACCAAGATAGCGTACGTAACATCCCTTTTGCGCCGGGCAATAAAACAACATGGGGAAAAGGTGGGAAAGCGCCTTTGCTCACCTTTAATCTTGATTTTGGTTCAACCCACATGATTTTCTTTGCCGGTTCTGGTGGATACAAAACAACAAGTACAGTGGTTCCAACATGTTTAATATATCCAGGATCTGTTGTTTGCCTTGATCCTTCAACCGAAGTTGCACCAATGGTCAAATTTGCACGGCAAAGGATGGGCAATAGAAATGTTATCGTTCTTGATCCTAATTCAATCTTAACAAAAAATTTTAATGTACTTGATTGGCTTTTAGATGATAGCGTACCTCAAACACAACGTGAAGCCAATATTGTGAGTTTTTCCAAATTGCTTCTCACAGATAAAAAGTCAGATAATTCTTCAGCAGAATATTTTTCGACACAAGCGCATAACCTTTTAACCGCTCTTCTTGCGCACGTTATATTCTCTAGTGAATATGAAGATAGTGAACGCAACTTAAAAACATTACGCGGGATTTTGTCTCAATCAGAAACAGCTGTTGTGGATCAATTACGTACGATTCAAGCAACAACATCTTCCCCTTTTATTCGTGAAATGGTAGGTATTTTCACAGAAATGGCAGATCAAACTTTTTCGGGAGTCTATACAACTGCATCAAAAGATACCCAATGGCTTTCTTTATCCAATTACGCTGATCTTGTCTGTGGAAGTGACTTTGCATCCTCAGATATTGCAAATGGAACTACAGATGTTTTTCTTAATCTCCCTGCAAGCATTTTGAACAGTTATCCCGCAATTGGACGTGTAATTATTGGAGCTTTTTTAAATGCAATGGTTACAGCGGATGGGAACTATAAAAAGCGTGTTTTATTCGTCTTGGATGAAGTTGATCTTCTTGGTTATATGAATATTTTAGAAGAAGCACGTGATCGTGGTCGTAAATACGGCACATCCTTAATGCTTTTTTACCAATCCTCTGGTCAGTTGGTCAATCACTTTGGAGAATCGGGAGCACGATCATGGTTTGAAAGCTGTTCATTTGTAAGTTATGCCGCTATTAAAGACCTCCAAACAGCTAAAGATATTTCAGAGCGCTGTGGTCAAATGACCGTTGAAGTGACCGGAACAAGCAAATCAAGGGGCTTATCTTTAGGAAAAAGCTCTCAAAACATCAATTATCAACAAAGAGCACTTATTTTACCCCATGAAATTATTCAGAATATGCGTCAAGACGAACAAATTATCCTTATGCAAGGACAGCCCCCTTTACGGTGTGGTCGAGCTATCTATTTTAGAAGAAAAGAGATGTTAGAAGCTGCTGCAAAAAATCGCTTTGCCCCACAAGCAAAGAAAAACTGAAAAAGGCTCCCCTTATGGGTACTGAGCATCAAAACAATAAAAATAGCATAAAAGCTAAAAAGTGGAGGATTATATTTCACAAAGACTCATTAAAGAAAAATTTTGATGTGACCAAACAATAAAAACACGGAGAAAAATCCGCGAATGTTGCTTTTAGGTGTGCACTTACAGATACCAGCGCTCTATATGCAAAACCACAAAATAACCGATGCTAATCATGGTTACCGCGTCTAAGCTTTAAATACCCATAAAAAAAGAGCTTTTGAAGATAACTCGCCTAAAAGAAAAATACTTATAAAGCTTGCATTTATAATAATGATACATAACACTGGAAAGCACATAAGAGATGACTTTCTACAAGCAAATAAAAAAGAAAATGGGCATGAAAACAGTCCAAACGGTGTTGACTATTCCTTACACAAAAAGAATGACAAAAACCCTATAAGGCGGTTGGTACAAGCAGTAATACTGATGCACTTGTAAGAATAATTCTGCTCCCAAAAATTCTAGCAATCTCAAAAGAATATGCGAAAGAAAAATTTTTACACGAAGATTTTGACACACTGACAAACTGCTTTATCCGATAAGGAGATAATACATGTTAGAGCATAATTATCTGTATAAAAACAGTACAACACTAAAAAATAAATACGGCATAAGAAACAAAAAAAAGCTGTATGAGCGCTGTGCCCATGATGCAGCCAGAGCAGCTGTAAATTTTCGCTATGAACCACCACCCAAAAAATTTAATATTGCTTATCTGAAATTAATTCACTGGTCCCTTTTTCATAAGAGTTTTGAATGGGCTGGTCAAACTCGCGATAAATCCTTTGTATTTGAAGATGGCACTACTGCTCGTATGCCAAATATGCGACCAAAGGGTCATGAGTTTTCTTTTGCCACCGGTTCACAAATTCAAACAGAACTTAAACAATTAGAGCAAATGCTTACCAAAAAAAATAACTTACGAGGTTTATCCCGCAAAGAATTTGCCGAAAACGCCGCTGAAGTCTTTATAGCGCTCAATCATGTGCATCCTTTCAGAAAAGGCAATGGACGCGTACAACGAATGTTTTTGGAAAAAGTTGGACAAGCAGCAGGACATAGAGTCGACTTTTCTTTCATAACGCAAGAGCGCATGACTTTTGCTTGTATTGAAGCAATGCAACATGGAAACCCACAACCGATGAAAGACCTTTTTGAAGATATCACCAATCCGAAAAAAGCACTTGTTTTAAAGGAATTCATCTCAAAGATGAAAAGTATTGAGCATGAAAAAATCAACAATTGTATTGTCATCGCAGCAAAAGAAGGTATCATCTATAATGGCGTTTTTAGAAATTTTTTAGCAGAAGGTTTTGTCATAGAGGTAGAGGGTACTTTGGTCATCGGTCATAAAGATGATCTTTCACCAGAACAAATTAAGTCATTACAGAATGGTGCACACATCTTCTTTCAAGCATCCAATTTTACAAACCTAAAAGAAACGCTGATCCCAAAAGAGAGATTAGCACCTCTCACGAATGAAGACTTATTTGCCAGAACTTCAGAAAATCCCTTTGTCCAAGCATTACAAAAAAAAATAGAGAATTTATCAAAACTTGTTTATGGAAATGCAAAACTCTTAAATCCCAGAATAGATATAATTAATGCAGATCCAAAATTTGGAAAACAATTTGCTACTCAAATTATAAAAAACCCAAAATCGATTTCTAAACTTACAGGTAACACAATATTTGGTATCAAAAGTCCAGATCGCAAACAGGCAGAAGAGAAGGTTCTATTACTAAGTGAGACATTTTATGATTATGCCAAAACGGTACAGAAAACAAAGGAGGAAATTTTAGAACAGTACCAAAGAGAGCAACAGCGCTTAGGACAATCTGTCGAAAAGCCTGAGAAAAACTTACAAAACCTTTTTGCCTTATCACCAGAGCAACAAAAAGAAGCTTTATCTCAATCTCCTGCGCTCCAACAACAAGTTCATCTTTTTGCGCGCCAGTTACAAAATCGATTATCGCCAGAAGATCACAAAGCCATACAAGAAAAAAAACATGCAAAACTTGCTGATATGCTTGGCGTGTCAGAAAGTAAAGCAACAGAAATTGCTACAATTGTAAAACAAACTAAAGAAGCGCAGTATCAGATGCGCGCCATAAAAGCCAATCGCATCTCATCTCTAGCTTTTACTGGTTAAACAGGAAAGCTGCTTTGGTTGTCAAATTTATTCCTTAGCGCAAACCATCTTATTTTGATTGTGCCAAGGCAAGAGTTGTTTTGTAATGTTACAAAAAATATCTCTCAAAATAGCTTCTGTAATTTTATGTTACTTATTCACAAAATTTCACGAAAAAACTGCACAAAGGCCACAAAGTGTAGTTATGGTGTTATAAATAGCGTGATATCTTCCTTTGTGTAAAGACCATCAAATAAAGGTGGAGAATGCACTAAAGAGCTTTTCTAAATAATTATTGAAAGGAAACATGCATGAACCCAGATTACTCCAAATCTTCCTCAGAAAAGAGAGAGGAAAGCCTTTATGCAAAAGTTAATAAACAACCAAGAGGCCCAGCAGAAGTTATCTATGCAGATGTAAATGTAAAAAGAACTAGAGAACACAAAACAAAAAACCAACAAGAAGAAGTTGTCTATGCAGATGTAAATGTAAAAAGAACTAGAGAACACAAAACAAAAAACCAACAAGAAGAAGTTGTCTATGCAGATGTAAATATAAAAAGAACTAGAGAACACAAAACAAAAAACCAACAAGAAGAAGTTGTCTATGCAGATGTAAATGTAAACAAATCTGAAGAGCAAAGAAGGCGACTCTCTGATCATCTTAGAGAAAATGTAGACGTCCAATATTGTGCAGCAGAAGTTAGTTATTGGTCTAGAGTTGTTTATGGCAACCCAGGTGCTTTGAATAAACAACTTGAAAATATTCGGAAAAATCCTGAACAAGGAGAGCAAATCTCAATGAGTGTTGCTGCAAACCCTAAAGGTATTGGTAAACTTGCTGGCAGAAAAATTCTAGGAATGAAAACAAGTTCTCGCAGAGCGGCTGAAGAAGGTTTTACTCCCTTATGTGAGGCTATTGACAGGTATGTAAATGCTGTAAAGACAGTAGAAAGAAATCTTGGAGTTGAGAAAAAACAGGAAAGCCCTGGTAGACGAGAAGATATAAAAATGAAAGATGAGATGGTACTTCATCACTCACGTGCTGTGAAACAGCAAGGGCGTTCGCAAAGTGCAGGAAAATCAATGGCTTTTGCTTTTTAAGCATATGTAATTCAAAATTATATATAAGCTTTTTCTTTTAACGATTTTTTTGGCGTAAGTTGTTTTCTGGGAATTACGCCAAAAATTTTATGTAACGTTACAGAAAGCATCCACAAAAATAATTCTCTATCTATGTAACTTATGGATAACGTAGGGTCTTTGGGCAATCATTCTAATTGATGTCTTCCTTTGTATACAAGCTATCAAAGTATGAAGGTAGAGAGTACACGAAAGAGGTTTTCTAGAGTAATTATTGAAAGGAAACATACATGAAAAAAAGTCTCTACACTTCTCCTACATCATACAATTTAGGAGATCACGTAACTGCTACCACACAAGGACGAAGGCAGGGTTTTTCCGAAAAAGAAATGGTCACTCTAGTTTTGTATCACCCGTTGGTTGGATTATATCAGAAAAAAATCCAAAACTTGTCTAAAATTCTTTATGGGGATAAAAACGCTTTACAGGTAAAAATGGATGAAATTCTTAAAAATCCCTCTGTGGGAGATAGTTTGTCATGGCAAATTTCAGCATACCCTGCATCTGTTCATCGTCTTGCTGGTATTAATGTATTTGGTTTTAAAACTAGTAAGCGTAAAAGAGCTGAAGATAGTTTGATAACTCTATGTACCGCTATTGAGTGTTATACAGAAGCTGTAAAATATGCAAAAGAAAGCCTGTTACAGTTTCCAGACACAGAGCTAAGACGCTGTGCGGAAACATTAGGCGATGACGAGGAATTAATACGCTATGCACAAGCAATCGGCAATGATGAAGTGATTAAAGCTCTGCGGAGTCCACAGCGTTTTCAAGAGGAAAAAGCCTTTTTAAAAGCAGAAGAAGAAAAAGTTCTTTTAAGGGTAGAAATTAATAACATAGTTCGTGAGAGTCCATCGGTAAAAAGATATCAAAGGCAAATTCAATATTGGAGCAAAGTTGTTTATGGCAATCCAGATATTTTGCAGAAAAGAGTTGAAGAGCTGCTCCACAATTCTACTACAGGAGAAGAGTTCGCATGGCAGCTTGCCATGAATCCCCAGTCTTTTGGCAATTTTGCCGGCATCAGTATGTGTGGCTTTAAAAATAGTGCACGCAGACATGCTGAAACAGGTCTTTCACATCTGATTAATGCCGTTGAAAATTGTGAAAATGCTATAAAACAAACACAAGAAGACATTTTGCAGATCTATAAGGAGAAGCTAATATGTCGTCAGTCTTCTGTTCAAGGGGCTAAAGACTTGCATAAACAGCAAGGCCTATCACAACCTTCTAAACTGCCTGGACACCCATCAGAAACCATACATCGTGCAGTTGCTGGGACTTTCAACCTTACACATACAAATGAAAAAGTACAAGGTCAGCATTCTAGCAAAATTACAGGATCCAAAACACTGGTCCTTAACTAGCTAAAATTACATGAGTTTTAGCTTTCAATATAGCTTTTTACTGCAATTTTTACAAAGTAATTTGCGCAAATATGCTGGAGGGTGCGCCACAGCAAAGAAGAATATGATAATTAAAAGATCTGCATCAAAAATTTTAATAAAAGCTAAGATTTAATTAATAGTGCCACAAAAAAACTTCATAAAAGACATAAAGACCAATTACGATGATGGCGTATGGTACTAATCTTCAGAGGTCATTCAAATTGTTATCTTCATATACAAGGCTATTAAATCATGAAGGTGGAGAGTGCGCCAAAGAAGTTTTCTAAAAAATTATTGAGAAGACTTGAAAGGAAATATGTATGAAAAGACAATCTTCCTCCTCTGCGTCTGGTTTTAGACAAACATTACGAAATGGCGCGGAATCTTTTTTTAGAATGTTTAATTTAAGAAGGAGGGGAACAGAAAATGTTGAAGTGGACTCAAAAGGAGTTCAACAAGGGTCAGGGACATCGCGTGATGAAGAAAGAGAAAAGAAAGTCACCTACTCAATGCCAGCTCCAGAAAAGCCACCGCGTCTGCATCGTAAGGTTAATGAGGACGAGGGAGATAAAGTTATCTACTCAATGCTAGCTCCAGAAAAGCCACCGCGTCTGCATCGTAAGGTTAATGAGGACGAGGGAGATAAAGTTATCTACTCAATGCTAGCTCCAGAAAAGCCACCGCGTCTGCATCGTAAGGTTAATGATGACGCCGGAGAGGAAGGGGTATATTTATTACCTACCAAACCAGGATCATCCGGCAACCCAGATAAAGTGTACGTTGTCAAAAAGCAAAAAGCAGAAGAGATAATCTACTCAGAACCCACCCCGCCAGGATCACCTGGCAGGCCAGATAAAGTGTACGTTGCTCAAGACCAACAAGTAGAAGAGGTAATCTACTCAAAACCCACCCCGCCAGGATCACCTGGCAGGCCAGATAAAGTGTACGTTGCTCAAGACCAACAAGTAGAAGAGGTAATCTACTCAGAACCCACCCCGCCAGGATCACCTGGCAAGCCAAATAAAGTGTACGTTGTCAAAAAGCAAAAAGCAGAAGAGATAATCTACTCAGAACCCAGCTCGCCAGGATCACCTGGCAGGCCAGATAAAGTGTACGTTGCTCAAGACCAACAAGTAGAAGAGGTAACCTACTCAGAACCCACCCCGCCGCACATCTATGCAAACGTTAGGATCGTTAATAGAACGCAAAAACGTCACAAAGATAAGAGGGTTGAAGAGAAACTAGAAGAGCACATCTATGAAGATATTGGTGAACCGGAACAGTTTTCCAGAGAGAGAAGAATACTTGAAGGGGGACAGTCAGAAGAGTCCGTCTATGAAGACATTGGTGAACCGGAACAGTTTTCCAGAGAGAGAAGAATACTTGAAGGGGGACAGTCAGAAGAGTCCGTCTATGAAGACATTGGTGAACCGGAACAGTTTTCCAGAGAGAGAAGAATACTTGAAGGGG
>NZ_JAYMZK010000006.1:0-3679 GCF_037070895.1 Bartonella vaga | reverse complement strand
GACAGTCAGAAGAGCCCATCTATGAAGATATTGGTGAACCGGAACAGTTTTCCAGAGAGAGAAGAATAATTGAAGAGGAGCAGCCAGAAGAGCCCATCTATGCAACCGTTGATAAAATGAGAAAATCTCGCAACAATGAAGATATATCTGAAGGGGAGCAGCCAGAAGAGCCCATCTATGCAACCGTTGATAAAATGAGAAAATCTCGCAACAATGAAGATATATCTGAAGGGGAACAGCCAGAAGAGCCCATCTATGCAACCGTTGATAAAACGAGAAAATCTCGCAACAATGAAGATATATCTGAAGGGGAACAGCCAGAAGAGCCTATCTATGCAACCGTTGATAAAATGAGAAAATCTAGTAATGAGCGAGAAATATTTATTCGTACATTGGAAAGAGATTTATTGCTTAGTGCACATCAGCAACAAATCCGAGATTTGTGTGGCATAGTTTATAACAACCCGCTTGTTTTTGAGTCAAGATTGCAATTTATTAAATTAAATCCTTCTTCAGCAGAAAGGTTAATGTGGGATGTTGCAAATAGCTCTCGATATGTTCCTACGCTTGCTGGTAAAAAAATTCTTGGTTTTAGAACAAAAGCGCGCGTGAAAGCTGAAGAAAATTTAGATAATTTACATAGTGCTATCGATAGTTATGGGAGAGTGGTGCAAAAAATAAAAGATAACATGTTAAATAGATTTTACGACTCTAAATCAAAAAGCAGTAAAACAGTAATTAAAGTGTTGCAAGAATCTACTTCAGCATATGGCGTGCCATCTGTCTTCGAAATGAATATGAAAGACATAGAAAGACAACTTGTATACAAGATTCCAAGAAATCCAGATGTTCAACAATGTCAAACAGCGCTTCGATATTGGTGCAATGTTGTTTTTGGTAATCCATTTATTCTAGAAGAAAGGATTGAAGATTTGCAAAAAAAACCTGAGATGGCAGAAGAGCTTTCATGGCAACTTAAAGAACATCCTGGTTTTTTTTGCAAAAAATTGGCTGGCTTTGAGTTATGCGGCTTAAAAAGTCATGCACGTCAAAAAGCTGAAAAAGGTATTGATCCATTGTGTAAATCCGTTGAAAATTACGGAGCTGCAGTAAAAAGGGCAAAAGAAAAAATTGTACTTACTCATAATAGACGAATGTTACTCTCTAAAAAATGTAGTGATTTAGGTGAAAAATTGCAAAGATTGAAGGATATGTCTACAACTGCTCCCATCCCTGGAAACGGGGGGAGTAAGAACGTTAAACAGCAGAAAGCTGCAGGACAAAAAGTAATGTTTTTATAAGTTTAATGTGTGTGCGATTTGGTTTTTAATTTTATCCTTTGGTGCCATAATTTTGTAGATTGCATCAAAGTGTTTTGTCCGGTGTTAGGAAAAGGATGAACCAAATATTTTCGTTATTTTACATAACTAATTGAGAAAGCTTGAAAGGAAATATGCATGAAAAAAAACCCAAAAAGCCGTTCTGCATCTCCTGTGCTGGAAGGAAGACAAGAACCCGTTGGATCAATTGATAGAGCCATCTATAAGCAACTAACTGAGAGATCGAGGAATTTCTTTTACCCAAATAGCAGTGTATTTAAAAATAAATACAACATCAGAAATTTAGAAATATTACAGCAACGATCCGCCAACGATGTAGAAAAAGCAGCAACCAAATTACGCGAAGAAGCACCACCAAAAAGCTTTGATTCTAACTATCTGAGACATATCCACAAATGTTTGTTTCAAAAAACGTTTGAATGGGCGGGACAAACACGCGATGAGTCTTTTACATTTGCAGATGGCACCGTTGCTTTTATGCCGTTTCTAAAAAGAAAAGAATCTAAAGCGTTTTTTGCTGCCGGCAGGAAAATACAGGAAGGGCTTCAAGATTTAGATGCCATGCTTGTTAAAAAAAATAATTTAAAGGGTTTAACACGCGACGAATTTATTAAAGATGCAGTTAAAGTCATGGCAAATTTGCACCACTTACACCCTTTTAGGGTAGGTAGTAAGCGTGTAGAACAAATTTTTATCGAAAAACTCGCTCATGCAGCAGGACACAAGCTGGATTTTTCTTGTGTAACAAGAAAACGTAAGATGTTTGTTCGCTCTGCAGCAATGGAGCACGGTGATTTAGAACCTATGGAGCATCTATTTCAAGATATATCTGATCCAGAAAGACTGAATCTTTTAAGTGAATTCACCGAATCCATGCGAGAAATTGGACTTGGTGAAAAAAATTATGCTATGGCTGTCGTAGCACAAAGTGGCCTTACCTATCACGGCATATACAGAGGCAGTGGAAAAAATGGTTTCGCGCTTGATGTTAAAGGTACGTATGTCGTAGGAGATAAAAGAGATCTCAAACCAGAGCAAATAAAAAAACTAAAAGTTGGTGATCGCATTTCTTTTACAGCATCAAATACTCAGAATTTACAAGAAATGCTTATTCCACCAGAAAAAGTTTCACCTCTTACGCGAGAAGAAATTGCTGAAAGGATTCGAAACGACGCTTCAGTCCAAAGAAACCTACAGCAGATCCGAACGTTGTGTAGAGTTGTTTATGGCAATCCACATGCTTTAGAAAATGCATTACAGAGACTTAGAATACCAGCAACTAATCAAGATATTGTTTTCGGAGAAAAGTTCGCACGGAATGTCGGAGCATTTCCTGGATCTGTCAGTAGTCTTGCTGGCTTCAAAATATGTGGACTGAGAACTAATGCACGCGCACATGCTGAAGAGAATATTTTACCATTATCTCATGCGATTTATAATTATGTACATGGTATAAAAAATGCGGAAGAGAGTATTTTATATCAGCATAATATGGAACAAGCCCGCTGTATGCAGTCTGTAAAAACGCCTACCTTAGGGATGAAAGAATTATTTAATCTTTCAAAAGAACAACAACAAGAAGTCTTACTGGCGTCTCCTGAACTGCAAATGCAAGTGAATAATTATATGTGGCAACTCCATGATCGTCTCTCGCCGAGCCAACGTGAAGATATAAAGCGAGATAATTGCGAAGAACTCGCTAAAAGTATTGGTACATCGGTAAATCAAGCAAAGGAGATTATAAGAGTATTTCGGTCTGGAGAAGAAATAAAACAGAATCTTCAATTGGACCTTTCATCTCCCTCCAAATTAGATATGAAATTAAAACAAGGCACGAATAAAATGACAAAGGAAAGTAGTGCCGAGAGACACACCAAAACTCTGGGTAAACCTTTGGTTAAATTAGGGACAATACCAAAAAAAGTCGTGCAACAAAGAGAGATAAAAAAGGGCCCTCAACGGCAGAGAGCTTACACTTTTTAGCTCTGTTCTTATGTAGAAACATTGTTTTGACTATCGAGCCCCCTCTTCCTTATCTGTTTATTTTCAGAGCAAAGGGTATATGGTTATAATTTTAAAAGATTTATCGTTATTTTGATAATGAGATATAAAAAGTTGTCTTAATTTATTCAAAACTTTCATGCAAAAGAGCACATTTATTCTTTTATTTACTTACTAACATTGGAATAACTCAATTTAAATAATCAAATTATTAAAAGCTTAAAAAGTAATTATTATTCAGAAGCATTATTAGAAATGATGAAATGGATAAGAGTTAATAAAATTTATAATAAATAGAGCCTTAAATATATTGTTATATAAGTAAAGCATTACCAATC
>NZ_JAYMZK010000005.1:0-125395 GCF_037070895.1 Bartonella vaga | reverse complement strand
ATATATGAAAATAATTACTTAACAAAATTTGAATCTTTTCTGTTTATACGTATCCATATTTAAAATTCTTTAAAATGCTCTATGTAAATCAATAGATGCAGGTTTCTATAAATTTTATTAGCAAAAAACCTGCAACATTTAGGATATTGATAGAATGGCATTGTCGGATTCCTGTGCCGAGATTGTTTTTTATTAGCGATCTGTTACATCGTTTTAGGAAGCTTTTATGTATTTATGCTATATGGGCAATAATTGGCCAGATGACTTTGTTAAACCGTGATGTGCAGTATTTTTGCAGCTAACAAAAAGGATATTGCTTTAGAATTGGAATAAGTAACTTAAAAACATCTCTCAGAGAACATTGGCTAATAAAGAGCCTATAAACATCTTAATTCTTAGATACATATTAGTAACATGTAAATTATGATCATTAATTAAGGCAAGTACTGTCAGATTTTTAATTTTGGAAAAAAGTAATAAAAATGTTGTTTTCACCGATTAGTTTTTTTAAACTACAATCTCTGTTATCTGTATCTAGTGAACGGAGTATTTTCTAGAAACGTCTAAATAGAAGGCGTGTGGACTAGTTTTTATTAATTTTAGAATAATTTCGCCTTTCACTCAGGAATAACAGGACCGTTATGATTATTTCTTCAACATTTGATTACAAAAAAGCAGCAAAACGTAGACTTCCTCCTTTTCTTTTTCACTATATCGATGGTGGAGCCTATGCCGAGGAAACGATGCGACGTAATTGTACAGATCTTCAAGCACTTGCACTACGTCAAAGAATTCTGAAGCAGGTTGGTGAAGTTACGCTTTCCACTAAGATTTTTGATCAAGCACTTGACTTGCCAATTATACTTGCACCTGTTGGACTAACTGGTATGTATGCGCGCCGTGGTGAAGTAAAAGCTGCACGTGCAGCAGTTACAAAAGGTATTCCTTTTACATTATCATCAGTTTCAGTTTGCCCCATTGCAGAAATCCAAAAAGCGGTTGGAGATGCATTTTGGTTTCAACTGTATGTTCTCAAAGACCGCGGATTCATGCGTGATGTACTAGAGCGAGCCTGGTTAGCTGGTGTGCGCACTTTAGTTTTTACAGTTGATATGCCCGTTCCTGGTGCACGTTATCGTGATGCGCATTCGGGAATGTCTGGGCCTTATGCTAAATTACGACGTATTTTACAAGCTTTTACCCATCCACACTGGGCGTGGAATGTTGGTGTTATGGGGCGTCCACACGATCTTGGAAATGTTTCTACCTATCTGAAAAAGAATATTGCATTAGATGATTATGTTGGTTGGCTTAGTGAAAATTTTGACCCATCAATTGGTTGGCGTGATCTGCAATGGATTCGAGATTTTTGGAAAGGAAAAATGATCCTGAAAGGTATTCTTGATTCAGAGGATGCACAAGAAGCAGTACAATTTGGTGCCGATGGTATTGTTGTTTCCAATCATGGTGGACGCCAACTTGATGGCGTATTATCAACTGCAAGGGCGCTACCAGCAATTGCAGAAGCCGTAAAAGGTGATTTGACTATTTTGGTGGATTCTGGTATCCGCTCCGGTCTTGATGTTGTACGCATGATAGCACAGGGTGCAGATGCTGTTATGATTGGTCGTGCTTTTGTTTATGCGCTTGCAGCAGAAGGTGAGAAAGGAGTGATTCGTCTCCTTGATCTTTTTGCTAATGAAATGCGAGTAGCTATGACATTGACGGGCGCGCGCAAAATTCAAGAGATCACACACAAAAACTTAGTGAGTGCAAATATTCTCGATTAATCAGAAAGTTTCCTATTATATTCTTTGAATCTTTGAGAAAAAATTTTATCCATTGAAAGTAAAAAGGACACTATTTAGTGCACCTATTATACTTTATTTTCTTTACGGCTTAATGGTACATCGTTACGTGAGAAACACATTAAAATGTCGTTAGATGTTTTATGTATAATTATTTTATTTCCAGCACAGTTGCTGTTATACCATCTCGACTAATGGCGTAATTTGCTAAAACATCTAGTTTTCTTCCACTGCAAATTAGCTCATCTTATATTCCTAATAATCTAAATTTGCATATAATACCCTATCCCCCATAATCAACTTAGAAATTGCATCTTCAAATCCCTACTTATACATATTCTTCAAAGATAACAAAAGATCTATAAAATTTTCAAATCTCTAGCACAGATATATCTAAAAGCAGAATTGTTAGCACACTGGTAATTGTTAATATAATTTCATATTTTGAGGTTCTTCAAAAACTTCAAGATCAATCTGGACAGTTCTTACAATAACAAAAAAGAATTCTTACTCATACCAACTTTGAAGCATTACTATGAATGTCTGTAAATTCATGCTTCCCTAAGCGTATATAAACAAGTATAGAATGCCTGTTCAAAATGGAAAGAATGCAACTGCTATTTCTGTATTATTTGCGGAAGAATAATGCGCATATATTCTGAATTGACTTGTACTAACACTAATGCCAATCAGTCAAACAAATTTTCCTAAAAAGCAACGTCTCTCTTTATTCATTACTTGTCCAAGACGCACACTTTCCAAAAATAAGTTTACGAAGCAATAAATGATTTTTCTATATGAAGCGAAATCCGCTGCAATACCTACTAAGTTTTGTTTAACCATTCCAACTTCTACAATATATTTTGGATACAGTTTTGCAAATTTATAAATTTGCTCCAGATATTCGTAAATTTCCAGTTAAAATAATGATATCTTTATAACAGTCTTATTAATAAATTTGAGGTTTTAAAATTTCACGATAGTTTGAGTTTTTGATGAGAAATATGTATACTCATTCTCTCACTAATTAAATTTGCATCTGAATTTTATTTATAACAATATTGTACTTCTTTGCAGTTTTATGATACCAACCCATATCGTTTTCTATGTAGAAAACTTTACGTCTTTATTATTGCATTCAATAATTACTGCTTTTTGTTTGTCATTATAAGATAGAGGTAATCTGTATTTTCAATTTTATCATACTATCAGCTATCAATTTCTACAACGTGTCATCTAAGACTTGTAAAGTTATCTGATAAAGGCTCTGTTTTTATTAAAAAATCATTCATATCAGTAAGTTGTAGCCTATTTTTATCTATAATCACCGTGAGATTACTCAGTCTATATAAGTGCAGCCTCAAAACAGATCCACCTCTCATTGATAGAAATGAGCATATATAAACGGTTAGAAATTATACTTTGTTATAAAAAATAACAGTATAAAAGCTTACCATAACTTTGATTGGATATAAAACGAATGAGAGCTTTCACAGACCTTAAATTATGATCGCAGTTTATAAAAACGTATTGCCGTCTCACCATAAACACGTTCATCATCTAGATAAAACGTATCAGGTAAATCAATGATTGTATCTTTCTTTTCTTCAAGAATAAAGAGTGTATCAGCTTTTGCCCATCCTCCCCTTAGAGCCTCTACAAAAGCACGCTCACCTAAACAATATCCATAGGGAGGATCAGCATAAATAACATCAAATGGAAGCATTGTCCCAATATTTCCTAGTTTTGTTGCATCGCGACGCAAGATCCGTCCAATTGATTGCAATGCAAAAACTTCAATATTTTTTTGAAGCAATGCACGTCCCTCAACTGAATTTTCAACAAAAACAGCAGCTCTTGCACCACGCGAAAGCGCCTCAATGCCTAAAGCACCCGTACCAGCAAAAAGATCAAGTATACGTTTGTTAACCCAAAATTGTTCTTCTCTGCTCGCAAGAATATTGAAAAGGCTTTCGCGTGTACGATCACTCGTTGGACGAATCGACTGCCCCACAGGGGAAAATAA
Source organism: Bartonella vaga (assembly GCF_037070895.1). NCBI lineage: Bacteria > Pseudomonadati > Pseudomonadota > Alphaproteobacteria > Hyphomicrobiales > Bartonellaceae > Bartonella > Bartonella vaga. Next base: position 121,561 of record NZ_JAYMZK010000005.1, on the reverse strand, counting down.
AACACGCCCAGCGAACTTACCGCCGACGACCCGCACGTGGCTCTCCAAATTGTTTCAATGTTTTCCTACCATTATACACTCTAGTTTTTTTCACAGCATCATCAAATGATTTTGTTCTTCGTGGACTATCAAAAGAACGTTCCTTCTTTCCCAAAATACGCACTTCACCATAAGATGTTTTGTCACGTTTTTCAGCAAAACTAACATCTCTCTTTTTACGTAACCGAACTTCTGATAGCTTCTCCTGATCTGAACTAAAAGATCCCTTCCCGATTAAATTGCTTTTATGATTGTGAGAAACATCTTCACCGTAGAAAGATTTCTTACGTGCACTCTGTGGACGTGCACCAGGAGCCATCCAAACATTACAACGGCGTGAACGAGGTAAAAAATGCTCTGCTTTTCCATTCTCTCTCTTGTCCTTAAGCACAAATTTCTCATCACATTTTGCGCCCAATCGCGACCGATCGTGTTTAGAAAAACCGCTTCTCTGTCCACGCTGTACATTTTTTCCTTTCGAGAAAATCCAGCTATCATTGTTGACAGAAAGCTCCTTGTTGCTTCGTTTTTCTGCGACAACCGCAGAATTTGAAAATGGCTTAAGAATAGGAGCATCAAAATCCGCATTAGCTTGCATAATCAAACGCTCACCCAATTGCTCACGTAACATGCGACCTTTTATCTCACGAACCGCTCCTTCTTCCAAACCAGATAATTGAAATGGACCATAAGATACACGAATTAAACGATTAACCGATAATCCTAAAGCACCAAGAACATTCTTTATTTCACGATTTTTTCCTTCTCTCAAAGCCACAGAAAGCCATATATTTGCCCCCTGTTCACGTTCAATTGATGCTTCAATCGCACCATAAAAAACGCCACCAATCGCAATGCCATTTTTAAGGTTATCAAGCGCACTCTGCTTCACTCTTCCATGAGCACGAACTCGATATTTACGCACCCACCCTGTTAAAGGAAGCTCTAATACACGTGCTAAACCACCATCATTTGTTAGAAGCAAAAGCCCTTCTGTATTAATGTCAAGCCTGCCTACAGAAAGAACACGGGGCATCGCTTTCGGTAAATTGCTAAATACTGTTGGTCTGCCTTCAGGATCACGGTTAGTAGTAACAAGTCCCACCGGCTTGTGATAAAGCCATAACCGTGTTCGCTCTATAGGAGACAAAAGCTCGCCATCTACTTTAATAACATCAGAACGGATAACATTAAAAGCAGGTGTCGTCACAACTTTACCGTTCACAATAATACGACCTGCAAAAATCATCATTTCCGCATCACGACGCGAAGCAACACCAGCACGTGCTAACCTTTTGGCAATCCGCTCACTTTCACTATTTTCATTCATTTGCTCTTTACACCAACCTCTTTCAGCACATTTTGAAAATTATCGACCAAAACCACATGCTTATTCTGAAAAGAGGAAGTAACATAATCATTTATCATTTTCTATCCTTTAGAAGCAATAATATATCGATTTGCTTGCAAGTTGCTTTTAAACATTTTAAAAAAATAATATCCTCTGATTATAAAAAGGTTACAGCTCGTTTCCTTTTACAGTCCTACTCTCTGTGGAAAAGTTGTGCACTCCCCTACCCTTTATTAGAAAGAACACCATGACTTTGACTCCTATGGAAATAGCCCTCTTAGAAGCGCAATGGGCAAACAAAAAAGACGAAGTGCCTGTAGGTGCCATTATCACACGCGGAAACACAATCATCGCCCGCGCTGGTAACTATACAAAAGCTGCGTACGATCCTACAGGACACGCAGAAATGCGGGTAATCCGTATGGCCTGCGCAACATTCCAAAGCGAAAGACTTCCTAACTGCGACCTATATGTAACACTTGAACCTTGTGCTATGTGTGCCGCAGCCATTTCATTTGCGCGCATACGGCGTCTCTATTATGCAATAAGCGATCCTAAAGGAGGTGCTATTGAGCACGGCCCTCGCTTTTATCAGCAGCCAACCTGCCATCACAAACCTGAAATCTATTCTGGCTTTAAAGAAAAAGAAGCTTCTCAACTACTTAAAGATTTTTTTATAAAAAAACGGTGCTAAAAAATTCCTATTTTTACCTAAATCTTATACCTATCTTTTAGTAATATTAGAACTCTTTAAAGATATTAGCAGCTCTCCTTATCTACCAAAACTCGTTTTTGAAGCACTTTTTCTCTCACCCTCTTTAACACTCCGTCCTAAGTCTTATTTATTAACAGAATATAATATTTAGTTAGTTGATGATAACTTAAGGTAGTTTTTAATGAGATACTGATGATACTTTTCGCTTAAAAACATACTACCTAACAACTGAAAAACTCCTATCGTTTCGTTGCCTAGCACTCAACCAAAAAACACTTTCTGAACTAGAGATATTGGTATCTCCATTAACTTATGATACTGTCTAGGGTAAAATAGAAACTCTCCCACCCCAGGATACTGCTTTTGTATTACTGTTCTCCCAAGAGGGCTACCCTGCGCTAACATCTTTCTGAGGTAACGGCAAAACCATGCCCGATCCGAATTCTGGAATAACAAGTTTTGGACGAGGTTTTATAACAAGATGGCTCTCGTTTTTTATTGCTTTTAGCGAAGCAATACTAGCAACATCTTCAAAAAATTGCAATGAAGCTACCTTATCTGTACCATAAGTAGGACCAGACAAACTGCACCCCACTAAAATAAGGCACATGCCCAAAATGTTTACTGAAAATATTTTTACTTCACGTTTTTTCACTACTTACCCACTTCCCTACAGTATATGGCTAATCGATATTTCTTCGATTCATCGGAAACAAACTCCATATCTCTCTCAAAAGTAGGGCAGTCCTGTAATATTACAAAAATTTATTCATCAATAATGTAATTCAAATGATAAAACGCTTTTTCTAGTCCTATGTTTTGCCTTTTTAATCCAAAACTTTAAATCTTTCCGAGCGCCTGCAATTCCCGCAAAGCAGCTGCATCACGAGCAGATACATCAGGATAAGCTGGATCACTCCCAACATCATGGGTATAACGCCATGATCGAGCACATTTTTTACCTAAAGCCCTCTCTGGACATACACTAACACCTTCAACATCACTCAGTGTAAAAGCATTCGCTGGAGGTCTATCCTGAGTAATTGTTAGAGCACTTGTGATACAAATCTCTGCCATATCCAAATTTTCTAACACCTCCAGTAAAGTTGGCTTAGAAATAAAGACAACAGGTGCTGCTTCTAAAGATGACCCAATACGCTTGTTAGCTCGTTCAAGCTCTAAAGCGCCCGTAACAACCTTACGAACCTGCCGAATTTTCTGCCAACGTTCAGCTAAAGATTCGTTTTGCCATTCCCCTGGCGTAGGACGAAACTGCTCCAAATGCACAGAATGACTTTCTGGATAACACTCCAACCAAGCCTCTTCCATTGTAAAAGGTAACATTGGAGCAAGCCACGTTACCATCCGCTCAAAAACTTCACGGATGACCTGCAAAGAAGCTTTACGTTTTTGTGATGAAGGTGCATCGCAATAAAGAGAATCTTTTCGGATATCAAAATAAAATGCTGATAACTCAACTATTAAAAAATCCAATAATGCACGCATAATTTTTTTAAAATCAAACTCATCATAGGATCGGTTAACCAATTGATCGAGTTCAAAAAGCTGATGCAATATAAACTTTTCAAGATCCGGTAATTCACAATAAGGTATTTTTTCTCCTTCATCGTGCACTAAAGTTCCAAGCATCCAACGAATTGCATTTCGTAGTTTACGATACGAATCCACACTTGTTTGAAGGGTTTTTTTACCTAAACGTTGGTCTTCCCAATAATCAGTGGTCATGACCCAAAGGCGAAAAATATCAGCACCAGATGTTTTAATAATCTCTTGTGGAACAACCGTATTTCCCAAGGATTTAGACATTTTTTTACCATTCTCATCTAAAGTAAAACCGTGTGTTATTACCGCTTTATAAGGAGAACAGGCGCGCGTACCGCAACTTTCCAAAAGAGAAGATTGAAACCACCCACGATGTTGATCAGACCCTTCAAAATAAACATCGGCAGGCCATTTCAAATCAGCCCGATATTCTAATACAAAACTATGACTCGCTCCAGAATCAAACCAAACATCAAGAATATCATACACCTGAATCCAAGACTCATGTGCGCGATCACCTAAAAAGCGCTCACGCGCTCCTTCTGCAAACCATGCATCCGCCCCTTCTGCTTCAAACGCCTTCAAAATACGCTCATTCACGCGCTCATCTTTAAGAACAACACCATCCTCATTCGTGAAAATACAAATCGGAACACCCCAAGACCGCTGGCGAGAGAGAACCCAATCAGGACGATCCGCTATCATAGAAGCCAAACGGTTTTGACCAGAAGAAGGAACAAAACGCGTCATCGAAACAGCCTCTAAAGCACGACTGCGCAAAGTTGAACCATCTCCAAGATCTTTATCCATTGAAATAAACCATTGTGGTGTATTACGGAAAATAACAGGCTTTTTTGAACGCCAACTGTGAGGGTAGAAATGCTTTAAACGACCGCGGGCAAATAACCTATCCGCCTTAATTAAAGCGTTAATAACCTCCTTATTGGCATCACCCATTTTTCCGTTGTCATCAATAACACGTGCAGCCCCCCCTTTGCGATCTGGGCCAAAACCAGGTATATCCTTCGTGAAAAAACCAGCATCATCAACAGGAAACGGTATAGATGAATCAATACCAGCCTGCTTCAATAAAGGCTTATACGCATTCCAAATATCAAAATCCTCTCGCCCATGACTGGGTGCTGTATGAACAAAACCTGTACCAGCACTATCTGTTACGTGCGAACCATCAAGCAGCACAATCTTATAATTATATCCCCCAGCAAAACCTTTAAGTGGATGAGAAAGAACCAGTGTTTTAAGTTCTTCAGCTGAAACAACACGTAAACGCTTCAAAACAAGTTTTGCCTTTTCTGCACAGCCAATGGCCAATGCATCAGCAAAGAGAAGCCTTTCTCCAGGTTGAGGACCAACATCATTTTCCGCACTTTCAACTTCATACACCCCGTAAGAAATCTGAGAAGAATAACTAACGGCACGGTTGCTAGGAATCGTCCACGGAGTTGTTGTCCAAATTACGACATAAGCACCATACAAATCATTAGAATCTGTTTCGACAACAGGAAATTTAACCCAAACAACCTCTGATTCATGTTCATGATATTCAATCTCTGCCTCTGCTAAAGCCGTACGTTCTACAACAGACCACATTACAGGTTTTGAACCACGATAAATCTGATCTGATATAGCAAATTTCATTAATTCACGGGCGATGCAGGCCTCTGCATGAAAAGCCATTGTGGTATAAGGAGTTTTAAAGTCTCCAACAATGCCAAGGCGTTTAAATTCTTGACTTTGCACTGTTATCCAATGCTGTGCAAATTCACGGCATTCTTGACGAAATTCGTTAACAGGCACATCATCTTTATTTTTTCCTTGTGCACGATATTTTTCTTCAATTTTCCATTCAATTGGAAGCCCATGGCAATCCCAACCAGGTACATAATTTGCATTGAAACCACGCATTTGAAATGAACGAACAACCACATCCTTTAACACTTTGTTCAAAGCATGCCCTATATGAATGTGGCCATTTGCATAAGGCGGGCCATCATGAAGAGTATAAAGTGGACGGTCTTTTGCTTGTTGACGCAATTGAACATACAGCCCGATCTCTTCCCACCGCGCCATCAGTTCAAGCTCTTTTTGTGGTAGCCTTGCACGCATAGGAAAATTAGTGTGTGGTAGATAAAGAGTTTTTGAATAATCTATCGTTTCATTTTTCACAGTCATTGTGAAATATTCCTGTCCACTTTTACAATTTCACCCTTGCATAACCTCCCTGAACACCCGAAAACTCTGGTTTTTGATCTATAAGGGAAAGCCAAACTAATCATTCATATTAAGCAGCTATCAAGAAGATATACCATCATATTTTTATGGGCTTTATCACGAAACTGTCAAAAAAGGAAACCCCAAAATTATATTCTCAAAAAATTAAAGGCTCCACCATCAGTGGAGCCCCTTAAACAACTCTTAAAACAAATTAAAATTTGTAAGCTACACCAACACGGAAATCATTGGTTTTATATCTAACCTCAAGTTTTTCATTTGCAAATTTCTTTTTACCAAAATCTGCATAACGATATTCTGCACGCACAATAACATTGTCTAGCATTGCAAAATCAACTCCACCACCAAGAGTGTAACCAAGTATCGTCTTCGTGTCATCAGCTATGTTTTTAAAAACAGCTTCCTGTCTATTTTCTTCCTTAAGTGATACCGATACAGTATCTTGGAGCTGCGCATAAGCTAAACCACCAGAAATATAAGGCATAAAGCGATCAGTAGCAAAACCGATACGCATCCGCGTGGCACCAGTCCAATTCTGCTTTAAAGCGTGACCTAAAGCCTCAACTCTATTTTCCTGTTCAAAACCAAGAGCAGAAATCATACTCCTAACTTGTTCTATACTATACACAGCACTGCCTTTTTTATCCATAGATTGTACATTTTGTACGTCATGTCCAGCTGCATTCAACGCACCGTGAGGATAAGCATGGACATTCACATTCGATGCACCATAATGCTGATGATTATAAACACCATCACGCGGTGCACCGTTGTGATGCCCTCCATCGTGTGGCACCGGCTTTACTACTACATGGGCTGACTGCCGAGATCCTGGTGCTAAACCTTCCACTGCAACATTATCAGATGCACCTATAGTAATAGTTTTTGTGTGCTTTTTTCCAGACCAAATTAAATCCGTATCGATACTAAAAATGAAGCTATCGCCAAGATCAATGCTAGAACCTGCGTAAAAACCACCTACGAATCCTGAAAGTTTAGGTGACAAATCCTTACTCATCTGAATAGTTTGGTCTTTACCAACAATAATACTCACATCAGCTTTATTTGAAAAACCACCAGCCTGACTACCCAAATAAAAACCCGTCCACGTAAAATTAGGAGCCACAACAGTTTGTGCTGCAGTTTCTGCTGGTTTATGAGTAATCACAAGATCGGCTGCTTGCACTGCAGAAGCTGAAACCAAAGCAAAAATAGATGTCGCTATTAAACATTTTGTATTCATAAAATATCTCCAAATATCCAAAATGGAATCTATATAGGACATCTCATCTAAAATATCTGTAGTAAAAATAACACAATGATAAAAAAAATAGAGGCTCTGTTAAAAACAGAGCCTCTTTAAGAAATTTAGTTTTCTACTAAATTAGAACTTGTAAGCTACACCAACGCGGAAATCATTCGTTGTGTATTTAAGTTTGTACCCTTCTCCTGCGTACTTACTTTTACCAAAATCTGCATAACGATATTCAGCACGCAAAATAACTTTATCAGTCATTGCGAGGTCAACACCAGCACCAAGCGTGTAACCAAACAGAGTATTTGTATCATTTGTAGCACCGTCTTTATCCACAACAAATACTGGACTTTCAATGTTAGATGCAACACGAGCTACTTTAGATTCTCCTAGACTCTGTACCTGTGTATAAGCAACACCAGCAGAGACATAAGGCAGAAAACGAGGAGCCGCTTCAAAACCAAGACGTACGCGTGTAGCACCAGACCATTTTTCTTTTAAAGTGAAGCTAACTTCGCGAACATCATGCTCGAAGTAATTCTTGCCTGGATCGACAGCAACTTCTTCAGCACCACCAGCAACAACAGCAGCATCAATATCACGCGCAGTATATTGTTCGAAATCCACAATCGTTTTTGTATCACTTTGATCCGCCCAAGCAGCATCCGTTTCAACACCTAAAATAAGACCGTTACCAATATTCATATTGGCACCTGCGTAAACACCAGCCATAAATCCAAAAGGCTTAGGTGTAGCTTCTTTAGGAAGGACAACTTTATTCGTTTCTGAATCACTCACCTGAGTCTTGCTCAAAAAACCACCAGCTTGAGCACCAAGGTAAAAACCTGTCCAAGAAAAGGTGGAAGCCTCAACAACTGGTGCTACCTCATGAGAGGGAGCTACAACATCCGCAGCATGTGCTGCAAAAGCTGAACTCAAAGCGACAAAAGAAGTTGCCATCAAACATTTTACATTCATAAATTTTGCTCCTATTCAATTTATATACGCAATGCTATACGACTACTTAAAAAAAATCTGTAGTAAAAATGACACACTAGTAAAAAATATAGAGACCCTGTCAAAGACAGAGCCTCTGAGTAATTTTGTAAACTAAGCTTCTAATTAGTTAAGTTAAACTTACAGCAACATTAAAACTTGTAAGCTACACCAACACGAAAATCATTCGTTTTGTAAGCAGTTTCATATTTATCCTTTGAGAATTTCTTTTTACCAAAATCCGAGTAACGATACTCCGCACGGAGGACAACATTATTGGTCACTGCCAAATCAACACCAGCACCAAGGGTGTAACCAACCAGCGTCTTTTTTTCATCAGACAGGTTACCAGAAACTAATACACCACCTTTGTCTTTTTCTGTTATTAATATCGATTTGATATCTTGAAGCTGTGTATAAGCAATACCACCAGCAATATAAGGCATGATACGTTCAGCAGCAAAACCAAGACGTACCCGCGTAGCACCAGACCACTTTTCTCTCAATGTGAAGCTGTGCACTACTTTATCGCCATTATGGAGTCCCCGCCCACCAACATTAATACCGACCCCTTTTAGGATTTCTTCCAAAGGTGGCAATTGATTTTCAACAATCCCATATGCTTTCGCCGCTTTAGTATCATCTTTATCAGACCACATAATATCTGTATCAACACCTAAAATAAGACCACCGCTGAGATCAATATTAGAACCTGCATAAAGACCACCAATGAAACCAGAAGGTTTAGGTACAAACTCTTTATTAATAAGGATATTTTTTTCCGCAAGAATATCCATTTTAGGTTTACTTGCAAAATTACCAACCTGACCACCAAGATAAAAACCTGTCCAAGAAAAAGTAGGAGCAACAATAACCGGTGCAACGGGTGTAGGATTTTGGGGAACAATAACATCCGCTGCATGCGCTGCCGAAGCCGAAACAAAAGCGAAAGCAGAAGCTGTTATTAACCGTTTCATATTCATAATTTTTCTCCATAACTTAATATTTGAACACACGGTTTCATATAGAGCCCCAATGATAGATATCTGTAGCAAAAATGACACACTCACAAAAAAAACAAAAAGTCCGCTTATCCATTAATAACGCCACACAAACTGTAATAAGATGATATGCCCTTCTCCATATTCTAGCTTCTTTTTTTAAAATAAAATTTTACGTATTTATTTTTTTGAAATAGAAGCTTATCATCTTACTTCTACGCTTCCTTCCGACCCTCTAAAGAATCTTTATTTGTCTGGCATGATGATTTTTCATCTATTTATAGCTCTCTATAAAACTAAATTATATTAACTCACCCCAGAAAAAACTTCTGACGAATAAAAAACACTTGAAAACATTAACCACCAAAAAGGCCCTCCCCCCAAGTTTTAAGCTAGTCCTCCCCTCAAAACCCTGTAGATTATTCAAGAGCAAAATACATATCTTAACGTCGTTTCTTCGTTTACTAAAAACTCATCGGGCTTCTCAAAAACAGGTTTGTCCGTGTTCTTTTGCCCGAAAACCTTGAACCTCTTCTTTTAGGCGAAGATAATACAGGCACAAACTTAACAGCCGCTTTCTCTTGCTCACTATCAATACCAGAAAATTTTCTTTGAAAAGCTTCAGCTAAAGGGTTACTAAGCTGTAGACTCTCAAGAAAACTTTTAGAAGAAACAACAGAAGATATTCCTTGTACCAGCTTTTGAGAAGTTACAAGACTAGCTCCTTGAGCTACAGTAACTGAAATAAAAGTTGCAAAAGCTATAATAAAATATTTCAAATTCATAGATCTATCTCCATACAAATATCCATAATGTATTTTACGTAGTGCTCTCACTTCAAATTTCCATAAAAAAAATGATACACTTATAGATAAAAATACAGAACTCTCAAAAAACGGATACTTACAGCACTTTAATTTGAAGATAAATTAAAATTTTAAACTATACCAAGATAGAAATCACTTGTTTTTTTACAAAAAAATACAACCCAGCATCAGTCACAAAATAAACAAAACCAGCTGTTACCAACATACCTCTCTAGCGAAAATATTTTTGCTCATATATTCAGTGCGATTGCAACAGCACTCGTATAACTAGAAACCTGTTATACGATATTATGGGTTATACTTTTCTCCTCCTTCCATAAAACTGCTTCTTGTAGACTAAAAAAAGAGCTACTCACAAAAGCACATATTGATAATATACTTTCTTGTTTCTATGTTCAAATTCAGTAGTACTGACTATACTAAGAGTTATACCGTAATAACACTATCATCAAAATAAACAGCAGAACAAAACACCCATAAATATATGAAGCATTTTGTTCTGTTGTATCAATATTTCACTTCTTCTTACTTCTATTCAAAATAGCAAATTTTTGAACTCAACTATGCGCAAAAATATCAACCTCTAACCATCCCAAAAGATCAAGTTTTGCTCTCATAGGCAAAAATTGAAAACATGCCTTTGCAACATCTTCCCGCTCTTCACGTCTTAAACGTTCTTCAAATATATCTTTTAAGCGATGCAAATACAAAACATCTGATGCAGCATATTCAATTTGCGCGCGTGATAATGTTCCTGCTGCCCAATCCGAGGATTGCTGTTGCTTAGAAATATTCACATTCAACAATTCATTACAAATTTCTTTTAATCCATGACGATCCGTATAAGTCCGCGTGAGTTTTGAAGCAATTTTTGTACAAAAAACCACATCTGGCATAACGCCGAATGTATGCGCTAAAATAGAAAGATCAAAACGCCCAAAATGAAATATTTTAGTGATTGCCTTATCTTCAAGCAATCTTACCAAATTTGGCGCACTTTTTTGTCCTTTAGCAATCTGTATAACGTCAGCAGTACCATCTCCAGAAGAAAGTTGAACTACACATAAACGATCACGATACGGTTGCAATCCTAGAGTTTCGGTATCAATCGCAACGGTATCAACTTTATAATTATCTAAGTTTGGTAAATCACCTTGGTGAACACGAATCTCTGTCATCTATTCTCCTATTTTTTCTAAAGCTGCAAGAATACGCGCCCAAGACCTCTGTCCCTTATGAAATGATTTCAGGTTATATTTTTCATTAGGCGAATGAATACGATCATTATCTAGTGCAAATCCAACTAAAACGGTTTCCATACCAAGAATTGACTGAAAGTCTCCAACAACTGGTATAGAGCCACCCATAGCGGTTAATAAAGCAGGATTCTTCCACTCTTTCGATAAAGCACCCTTTGCCGCTTCAATAAAAGGTGAATCGTAGGAAAGCTGAATCGCTGGAGAAGCACCGTGCTCTTTAAATGAGACTGTACAGTCAGCAGGAATAGAGTTGCACACATAGTCCCGAAAAGCTTGACGTATTTTCTTTGGATCTTGCTTATGCACTAAGCGAAAAGAAATTTTTGCACTTGCTTGAGAAGCAATGACCGTTTTAAATCCTTCACCCTCATAGCCACCGCTAATACCATTGATTTCTGCCGTAGGACGAGCCCATATTTGTTCTAAAATAGTCCGTCCCTTTTCGCCAGCAGGAATGGAAAGACCTACAGGATCTAAAAACGTCTCAGCATTACACCCAAGCTCATTCCATGATTGCAAAATATGTGAAGGCGTTTCTTCCACACCATCATAAAACCAAGGAAGTGTTACCCGACCATTTTCATCATGAAGCCCAGCTAAAATTTTGGTTAAAATACGAATAGGATTGGCTGCTGCTCCTCCAAAAGAACCAGAGTGCAAATCACAATTAGCGGCTTTAATAGTAACCTCTTCTCCTAAAATACCCCGAAGACCAACGGCGATTGACGGTGTATCTGCATCCCACATTGCTGTATCACACACCAATGCACAATCAGCCTTCAGCTCATCGGCATTTGCTTTCAAAAAAGGAATAAGAGAAGGAGAGCCACTTTCTTCTTCCCCCTCAAATAAAACAGTAACTTTAACAGGAAGCTGCCCTACCTCCTGCTTAAAGGCACGACATGCTTCAATAAAGGTCATAAGTTGCCCCTTATCATCTGAGGCACCACGAGCACAAATAACTTTTTCTCCATTGCGTTCTTTTAAAGAAGGTTCAAATGGATCACCTTCCCATAAACTTAGGGGATCAACTGGTTGAACATCATAATGCCCGTAAAACAAAACATGTAAACAACCCTCAGAAGCCCCTGGATGATGCCCAACAACCATCGGATGGCCAGATGTATCTCGGCGTGAAACATCAAATCCTATACTTTTTAAATCCTCCACTAACCAATCAGCTGTTTTACGACATGCGTCCTTATAAGATGGGTCTGTAGAAATTGATCGAAAACGCAAAAGAGAAAAAAGACGTTCAAGGCTATTGTCTAAATTCGCATCAAGATGTGTTAATACTTTATTCAACATAAAAAAATCTCTCGAACCTTGTATAATTGTAAATATGACTTTAAGCCTCTTATAAGATTTTGCAAGATATCTTCTTCATTTTTGGCACTGTGAACAGTAAAAACTTGAACGCCCAGACTGTAAAATACGCACGATAGGCGTTCCACACCGCAAGCATTTCTCGCCTTCTCTTCCATAAACTGAAAAAGTGTGCTGAAAATAACCAAGTGAGCCATCTACATGTATATAATCACGTAAAGAAGATCCACCAGACAAAATAGCTTCAATAATCACATTGCGTATATTCTGCGCTAAAGAATCTGCAAATTTGCGTGCACATATATTACTTGATGCTAATGTAAATGCACTCCGTTGTGGAGACAAGCGACTACGCCAAAGCGCTTCGCAAACATAAATATTCCCGAGACCAGAAACGACAGATTGATCAAGCAAAACACTTTTAAGAGATCTTTTTTTATTAACAAACACCTCTTGTAAATAACTACCAGAAAACGCATTATCCATAGGCTCAAGCCCTAGCTTTTTTAAAAGCGGATGTTCATAAAGCTTGCTTGTATCTACTAAAAGCATAAATCCAAAACGACGAACATCATTGTAAACCAGACGATAAACGTTGCCTGCTTTTACTTGAACGTCCATGACAAAATGATCATGCGTAATAAATTTACCGGAAGCAGAAGACGTTTTTTTTAAAAAATCACTCTCTACACGCCATGATCCTGACATTCCTAAATGACTTAAAATAGTCTCATGCTGCGAAAGATGAAATAACAAATATTTTGCACGCCGACAAAGTTCTATAATTGTCCTACCCATGAGCCGTTCAGAAAATGCCTCAGGAAAAGGAAACCGTAAATCTCTGCGATTAAGTGTGACAGATATAATCTTTGCATCAGTCACAACAGGTTCAAGTCCACGACGAACCGTCTCTACTTCAGGAAGCTCAGGCATCTATTTCTAATCACTACGCGCTTTTCCAACAATACCATAAAAAAACAATAATATTAAGCCCACTCACCCTTGCGAAATACGGGAACTCTCATACCATCCTGCATAATGCCATCTATATCGAGATCTCCTGATCCAATCATCCAATCAATATGAATCACACTTTTATTGCCACCACGCGCTGCAATTTCCTCTGCAGTTAATGTAGATCCACCTAAAAAACACTTCGAATAACACTGTCCTAATGCAATATGACATGAAGCATTCTCATCAAATAACGTATTATAAAAAAGAAGATTACTCCTAGAAATCGGTGAAGAATGTGGAACAAGAGCAACTTCGCCTAATCGACTCGCACCTTCATCACTTTGCAAAATCTTTTGCAAAACTTCATGCCCCTTCGAAGCACGTGCATCAACAATACGTCCCGCTTCAAATCGCACCTCAATATTATCAATTAGTGTCCCTTGATAAGAAAGAGGCTTCGTAGAACTAACAAAACCTTCAACCTTATAAGCATGAGGAGTGGTGAATACTTCTTCTGTCGGAATATTGGGATTGCAGACAACACCATTTTTAGCAGTGGATGCACCCCCATGCCATTCATGATCATCCGCCAAACCAACTAGTAAATCGGTTCCAAATCCTTTAAAATGCAAAGAAGAAAAACGCTTCTCATTAAGCCAAGATGACCGTTTTTTCAAAGTCGTATTATGCACAGTCCACGCATACACTGGATCCTCTTCTGTAACACGTGAAGCAGAAAAGATTGCGTCAGCTAACTTCTTAATTGCCTTATTAAGTGGCAAAGAAGGAAACATAGTCTCAGCCCATCCGGCTGTTGGATAAGCAACAATCGACCAATTTATAGCAAAATTTGATATTTCTTTGAGAGCTGGCTGATAAGCTATTGAAGTAGCCTTATTTAAACGCGCGACCTTATCAAAATCTTGATTAGAGAGCAGCGAAGGATTATCCCCAACTATAGCTAAACGCGCAGCTCCATTTTCAAACGCTTTCGCCATCCCCGCATATAGCCAAGAAGGTGCACAATTAAAACTAGCAGCATGTGCATTTTCAAAACGAATAAGCGATAACATATCATCACTGAAAAGTGGTACTACTACACCAGCACCAAGCTTATAAGCATGATATACAACACGCCGAACAAAAGGTAATGCCGAAACTGGAGCAGTCAAAACAAGATCCTGCCCTTCTTGTAAATTCAACCCGACTTTTACTGCAACTTCTGCAAGACGGTTCAGCATTGCAGGCGAAATTATCTCAGGAATATCAGAGTACACTAGCAATATCTTTCTTTCGTTATAAAAAACTATCGACTTCTGTATTGCTTTTCTAATACTGCAACAATTGTTCTTAACTGATATGATGAGGGCACAGCATGAGCCATAATTAATTTGCTTTCTTCTTCCTCATCTTGACGATTAGGTGCATATGCAGGAATAGGAACTTTATCAAGCTGTACTACAAAAAAAGACGCAGTATGTGCCTCGTTCTCTTGTGCTACTTTTATTGAAGAAGATATACTTCGTTTTTCTTCTGCTTTAATTTCTTCACTTATTATACTTTCATCCATAAAACTCGGTGCATTACTAAAGCGCTCTTGAGCAAAAGCATACGCAACATTATAAGGACGATCATTAGTAGGAACCTGAAGTGATCCATCACGTGAACGTTTTTCATAAAAAGCATTCCCTCCTGCAACACGAACATAGTGCATATTTTTATAGGGAAAAGATAAACCTGCGGTATGAAAAAACTTAGCGTTTTTAAGTTTTTTATCCCGTTCACCGTGTAAAACAGCATCAGCTGCCTCTCTAGCACGATCCACAGATGCCGGCTCAGCCATAGGACGCGTTAAAACACCGGGAGCAAACTGTTTATACTGACCAACAACACCACAAATCGTTTTTGGATAGACCGTTGAATTAACACGATTCATAACAACTGTCCCAACTGCAATCATTCCTTCACGGCTTGTACGATTCGATTCAAAATACATTGCACGCATAAGGCACTGACGCTCTGTTAATGGATACATTACTGTTTTTGGTCTCTCCTTATCATTCACTTTTCCAGCACCAAAATGATTTGAAGTACATCCCGCAATAACCAACGGCGCTAAACAACAAGCAACCAAAACAGTCCAGCAATTTTTTTTCATCTTACACAACAAATTTTTATACCTTTGAAGTATTCACAAAATCAAAGAATTTTAATGCACCTTCAAAGAGCGTACACGATTAAGTGTCACCACTTAGTAAAATTTTGGTATAAGCAGTAACTAAAGTATACTTATACAAAATAAAATAAAAAACTCTTAACTTACAGATAAATATTTTCATTATTAATGGCAAAATTTAACCACACAATATCAACCCTCATACTTCAACCGCAACCGTAATAAAACACCTCAAGTGATTCTCAATACGAAAAACCTACACAACTAAAACTTCTTACATCAATATTTAAAAAATCAACATGAACATCACGTTGTATGCAAATCTTCTAAAATAGGTAAAAGGAAACTTACCTTCTTACTAAAATATAAACGGTGATATCACCCAATACCCAAATATATTAAATTAAGAACTAAAGATCCGCTATATTACCTTGAAAAGTCTCTCCATCACTTCTATGCACTTGACCATTACGCCTATCATATTCCATAGTACAACCATACTACAAGAAAGTGCTCAATTGTTTTACCTTTAACGATTATATCTTATATACAAGAAGAGAACTTTAATCTATTTCCTTCTTACTTACCCCAACTTTATAAGTAAGATCATCGCGAGGACGATCAGAAGACATATGGTAACCCGTTATGATATAATGCAGCATTTCAGCAATATTGGTGACATGATCACCAATTCTTTCAATATTTTTTAAACAAAAAAGTAAGTGCGTACAAACTGTAATATTGTCCGTATCTTCCATCATATAAGTCAAAAGCTCACGAAAAAGAGAAGTATACAGAGCATCAATTTCACCATCACGCTCGCGTACCGCATCAACACTATCCAATAAACGATCGGTGTAAGCATTTAGTACCTCTTTTAACTGATTTATTGCTAAAGCTGTAATTTTTTCAAACCCATGATAAAAAGCTGCAGATTGACGTGTTTTTGAAATAATAACCGTCCGTTTAGCAATGTTTTTAGCCATATCCCCAATCCGCTCAAGATTAGAAGAAATCCGAATGGCACCAACAATTTCACGAAGATCAACAGCCATAGGTTGACGTTTACAAATAATGGTAATCGCTTTCTCATCAATATCACGTTCTGTTTCATCTAAAACCAAATCATCCGCTATAACTTTCGTCGCAAGCTGAAGATCGCTACATACAATTGACGCTACAGAACGTTCAATCATTTTTTCTGCATGACAACCCATTTCTGTAATTCTTGCTTTCAAATATTTTAGTTCTGCATCATAAGAACGAACAGTATGGTTCAGAGACATACCTTAATACTCCTCAATTTGCCTAGCCAAAACGCCCTGTAATATAATCCTGCGTACGCTGTTCTCTTGGTGAGGTGAAGATCATTTCAGTCGTAGCAACTTCCACCAAATGCCCCAAATGAAACATAGCCGTATATTGAGAAACACGCGCAGCTTGTTGCATGGAGTGCGTAACAATAACAATAGTATAATTTTTCCGCAATGCATCAATAAGTTCTTCGATACGTGCTGTTGCAATTGGATCAAGAGCCGAACAAGGTTCATCCATCAAAATAACTTCGGGACTTATCGCAATAGCGCGCGCAATACACAAGCGTTGTTGCTGTCCTCCTGATAAACTTGTTCCTGCCTCATGAAGACGGTCTTTTACTTCTTCAAATAAACCCGCCTGCCTCAAACTCTTTTCAACCACATCATGCAATTCTGTACGCGATTTGACTAAACCGTGAATGCGTGGTCCATAGGCAACATTTTCAAATATAGATTTTGGAAAAGGACTTGGCTTTTGAAAAACCATCCCAACACGAGCACGCAATTCTACAACATCAATCCGCGGGTCATAAATATTTTCTCCATCTAAAGTAATAAGGCCCGTTATTTTAGCACCTTCTATCATATCATTCATACGATTAAAGCAACGCAGAAAAGTAGATTTTCCGCAACCTGAAGGGCCTATCAAAGCTGTAACTTGATGTTCAGGAATATCAAGAGTAACACCATGAAGCGCTTCTTTGCCCCCATAAGAAACCTTCACATCCTGACCACGCATTTTAATTTTCATTACAACAACTCACCTTACTTAAAAATAAAAAAATATAAAAATCAACGTCTTATAAAAATTGCTAGCGTCGCTCAAATCGCCGACGTAAAAAAACAGCAAAAATGTTCATGATAGCGAGAAAAATCATTAATACGATAATAGCACCCGAAGTCTTTTCAACAAAAGCGCGTTCTGCTTCACCAGCCCACATAAAAATCTGAACAGGCAAAGCTGTCGCTGGATCCATTGGTGTAGTAGGAACATTCGCAACAAAAGCAACCATTCCAATCAAAAGCAAAGGAGCAGTTTCACCCAATGCCTGAGCCACACCAATAATCGTACCAGTCAGAATACCAGGCACAGCTAAAGGAATAACATGATGAAATACCATTTGTGTTTTCGATGCCCCCAATCCTAAAGCTGCCGCACGAATAGAAAGAGGAACAGCTCGCAAAGCAGAGCGTGTCGCAATAATAATCGTTGGCAGCGTCATAAGAGCTAAAACAAGTCCACCAACGAAAGACGCTGAACGTGGTAACCCAAAAAAATTAACAAAAACAGCAAGCCCTAAAAGACCAAAAACAATCGAAGGAACAGCTGCAAGATTATTGATATTGACCTCAATAAAATCTGTAAACTTATTTTTACGTGAATATTCTTCAAGATAAAGAGCCGTTGCTACTCCTAGTGGTAACGAAACGGCTAAAACTATAGCTATCATATAAAAAGAGCCAACTATTGCAACGCCTAACCCCGCAGTTTCAGCACGACTTGAGGCACCAAGTGTAAAAAAACCGAAATTGAATGTTTTATAAAGTGTACCGTCATGAACCAAATCCCTCATCCATTTTATTTGGCGATTGGAAATTTTGCGCTTTTTTTCTGCTACATGCAAATCAATCTGCCCTTTATAGGCGGAATCAATATTAGCTTCCGCTAAAACTGTGATTTTTTGTGTTGTCCCAATCAATTTTGGATTCTTCATCACCATCTCACGCAACTGAATCCGTACACTTTTTGAAAACATACGATTAACATCTCGCAAAGACGCCCGATCATTTTGATCAATACCAAGTTTTTTCAACAAAGCATTACGTACAAGAAGTGGATAATTCGCAGTCATTAATATCTGTGGATTTGTATTACGTTGGCCACTTGGATCAATCACCTCTTCATCTAAATAAACAGATAATGTCATTTTACTTTGAAAAAAAGCTGGATAACCCTGACTAATTACAGAGTAGACAAGAGCAGACAAAAAAAACAAACCAATAAAAATGGCAATCAAACCATATGCACGGAAACGGCGTTCAGCCCAATATCGACGTCTCAGACCAATATTACGTCGATGCGAAAAAAAATCCTCATTCATTCATATTGTTCCCGATATTTACGCACAACAGAAAGAGCAAGAATATTCATTAAAAGAGTCATAATAAAGAGTGTCATACCCAAAGCAAAAGCTACAAGAGTTTGTGGAGAATTAAACTCAAAATCACCCGTCAATTGATTAACAATCTTAACCGTCATAGTAGTCATTGCTTCGAATGGACTAAAGGTTAAATTTGGGGCAACACCTGCCGCAAGAACCACAATCATTGTTTCCCCAACTGCACGTGAAGCTGTCAACAAAATCGCCCCTATAATTCCTGGAAGCGCCGCCGGTATAATTACCTTTTTAATCGTTTCAGATTGCGTTGCTCCTAAACCATAAGATCCTTCACGCAAAAAACGTGGAACAGCCGTAATAACATCATCTGATAAAGAGGAAACAAAAGGAATCAACATAATTCCCATCACAATTCCAGCTGTCAAAACACTTTGAGCCATAATAAAACCAACACCACCAGAGAGAGAAGCAGAAAGATCACGTAAAAATGGTCCCACAATCTTCAAAGCAAAAAAACCATAAACAATGGTTGGAATACCGGCAAGGACTTCCAACAATGGCTTCACAACTGACCGCAATCGAGCAGAGGCATACTCAGCCATATAAAGAGCTGAAAATAATCCTATAGGAACAGCAAAAAACATTGCGACAAACGCAATATAAAGCGTGCCGGCGAGTAACGGTATTAAACCAAATTCTCCCACCTCATTTCCTGAACCGCCAGCCGAAAAACGTGGATCCCAAACTGTTCCAAAAAAGAAATTTGAAAAGGATACATACTGAAAAAAACTTATCGTCTGAAAAAACATGGAGAGCACAATACCGACTGTCGTCAAGATCGCAACTATAGACGCACAAACCAATGCAGCTACAATCAAATACTCAACCTTATTGCGGGCACGTTGATGCGGAGTAATCTGTATAATCCCACAGATAAAGCCAAAGATTGCAATTATAAAAAGGAAACAATACCCAATAAACTGCAGCTTTTCAGAAGAAAAATACCATGACTGTGCTATCCTTAACACATCATCTGGTACTTCATTAGGTAAAATTATCCCCTTTGATAATAATTGCGTCCGTACTTCTTCATACGAAGCACTGACAAGATTTCCCTCAAAGCAATGAATAACTTTGACAAGATTGCGAATAGTCCCCAAAATAAGGTCATGATTAACAATCTCTGCTACACGCGCACTATATGCTCCGAGTTCTCGTGAAGCGCTATAATCTAAATAAACTGCACTTCCACAATCCCAAAAAATCAAAAAGACAAAAGCTGGAATAACCGTTATTAAGAATGTCCACCAGCCATAATAATACGCGCGAGAATGCATTTTATATTTCGCGTATTCAAGATAGCGAGCCCGTATATAAGAAATACAAAAGCCAATACAACCAAAAATTAATAATAGAAAAATAATGGAGAAAATACGCATATTATTTTTCAACTTTTACAAAAAAGCAACACAAGAACCCCCTACATTGCAAATTCAAAGGATTATTTCAAAATCATTACAGTACCAGTGGAAAAAGCAGAACGCTGTACCTGCCGCTCTTTTTCAGACGCCACAATCAAACCATATTCAGCCAATGGGCTATCTGGGCCAATCATTTGATCAGAAATAAAAAAGTCGACATATTCCCGTAAACCTGGAATAATACCTAAATGTGCTTTTTTAACGTAGAAAAACAGTGGACGAAAAACCGGATATTCACCACTGGAAATTGTTTCAGCGGTTGGCGCAAAACCATTAACATTTGCAACCTTTAATCTATCAACATTATTTTCATAAAAAGAAAAACCAAAAACACCAATCCCTGTTCTATTAGAAACTAGACGAGCAAACGTTTCAGAATAATCACCATCAATATCAATGACCTTTCCATCCTTACGCACAACAACACAAGCAGCATTAATCGCTTTATTATCCATCCCCAAAGCTTGCATTACTTCAATTGCTCCACTATCCCTACACCCTACAGATAAAAGTTTTTCTTCAAAAATCTCACGCGTTCCATGCTTTTCTCCAGGAATATAGGCCTCTATCTCCCAATCAGGAAGAGCGCTATTGACTGTGCTCCATTTTGAAACTTTATTTGGCTGCAACTTTCCATTTATAACAACCTGAGCAGCCAGTGCTCTGTAAACATCCACTGGACGCAATTTCCAATCAGGACTATTTATATCTGTTGCAAGCACAATGCCATCATACCCAATGCGTATTTCTTCAACATCTTTTACACCAGCATCAAAACAAGAGTGCAATTCACTCATCTTCATTGGTCGCGAAGCACTAACAATATCAATTGCATTCTCCCCAATGCCACGACAAAACTCCTTAATACCAGCCCCTGTCCCGCCAGACTCGATCACTGGAACCTTAAAATGAGGATAAATTTCTCCAAATATCTCAGCAACAATTCTTTGATAAGGTAAAACTGTAGACGAGCCTACAATCTGAATTTGATCACGCGCATTGCCAACATTAATGGACAACAGTGCTGCCAAAACCGCTCCCACCACAACTGATAACACTCTGCTCATCCATAAACTCCCTAAAGTTTAGACCAAGGCCTCTCGTTCATAGCATACGATAATTCCCGTTCATAGATGCAGTATAATAAATATAAAATAAAGTAACATTGATAATTTAAAAAACAGGTCTTCACTCTCTGTGCAAGTAAATTTAACTTGAACACTTGAACTCAACAACGTCCCAGAAAAGTTGAGCAACATCTGTGCCACTAAAACGTTTAATTTCTCGAATTCCAGTAGGAGATGTCACATTTATTTCTGTTATATAATCTCCAATCACATCAATTCCCACAAGAAGAAGCCCACGTTCCTGCAAAGCTGGACCTATGCGTTCGCAAATCTCATAATCACGTTTTGTTAAATCAATATTTTCTGCGTGACCTCCAACATGCAGATTAGAACGAATATCCGTCTCTTCTGAAATCCGATTAATTGCTCCGACAGGCTTACCATCAATCAAAATAATCCTTTTATCTCCTTTCCGCACCGCATCTAAATATCGCTGCACAATAAAAGGTTCTCGATAAAGTTCTGCAAACATTTCCAGCAGTGATGCAAAATTGCGATCCTCCTTTTTCAAATGAAAAACACCAACACCTCCATTGCCATAAAGCGGCTTAACAATAATGTCACCAAACATAGCTCTAAAAGCCGTTATTTCTTCAATATCTTTCGTAATCAACGTTTCTGGCATTAAATCTGCAAACTCAGTCACAAAAATTTTTTCTGGGCTATTGCGTACCCATGCTGGATCGTTCACAACAAGCGTCTTAGGATGAACACGCTCTAACAAATGAGTTGTGGTGATATAATTGAGATCAAAAGGCGGATCCTGACGTAAAAGAACCACATCCATATCCGTTAACCGCGTGCGAATAGATTTTCCTAATTTATAATGACACCTCTCTTCATCATGTACCGTCAATGGCTCTAGTCGCACAATCACACAACCATCACGCAAAGATAAGCGATCTGGTGTATAATGGAAAAGAGAGTGTCCACGTTCTTGTGCTGCTAAAGCAAGTGCAAACGTCGTATCTCCTTGAATCCGAAGTGTTGAAATATGATCCATCTGAATGGCAATTTTCATGAATAAAACCTTCCTATAATCGAAAGCGGGCTAGTCTGTGCGCCATAAACTTAGTAAACAATAAAGAAACTATGACAAGAGAAAACTTATGATACAAGAAGCAGATATAAAATTAAGTAAAGAAGAAATCGAACGCTACACACGCCACATCATTTTGCCTGAAATTGGTGGTGCAGGACAACAGAAGCTCAAAACTGCACGCGTTCTTGTTATTGGCGCAGGTGGTCTTGGTTCTACTGTCCTAACTTATCTAGCAGCTACAGGTGTTGGTACCCTTGGAATTGTTGATGACGATATCGTTACGCTTTCCAATTTACAACGCCAAATTATTCACAAAACAAACACAATTAATCAATGCAAAACTGATAGTGCTGAAGCCAATATCAAAGCTATAAATCCCCATGTTACTGTAAAAAAACATAATCTACGCTTAAATAAAAGTAATGTGGATAAACTTCTCAAGGACTACCATATCATTGTTGATGGAAGCGATAATTTTGCCACACGCTATCTGCTTGCTGACCATGCTGCCAAATGTGAAAAACCTTTAATAAGTGGTGCTGTAGAACGCTTTAGCGGCTCACTGACTGTGCTCATGCCTTATAAAGATAATAATCCCCACTATCGCGATCTATTCCCAAATCCGCCTGCTTCCGGCACTATCCCTACATGTGCTGAAATCGGAATCATAGGCGTTTTACCCGGAGTGATAGGAAATCTACAAGCAATGGAAGTCATTAAACTTATCACAAACACTGGTGAACCATTAGTGGGAAGAATTCTCCTCTATAATGGATTGTCGGCACAATTTAATATTATTACCTATAAACAATCAACCCCCAACGCTAATGCAAAAAATATCGAAGTTTGCGTATAAAATTGGGGACAAGAAAAATATGATCAGCAAGCTCATTCTCAACCATTGCTCCATTACGCATAACAATTACTTCATATGCAAACGCTTTAACAACTTTAACATCATGACTAGTAAACAAAATAACCCAAATAATATCTTTGTTGTAAACAACGTAAAAGATTAATAACCTGCGTTTGCATATTTACATATTATTTTATTTTTTAAGTTGGACCAAAAACTTGAAAATTCGTTCTTAAAATAGTCACACCACATACCATTGCGACTTATCAGCAATAAATAACCGTGAATTATTGTAAACACCATTACAATAATTACACGTTGCTATTGCGCACACAACAATCAATAAGGAAATAAACCCTAACGCTTGTGTGGCTCATAAATTCCTATACTTGTCAAGAAATCAATAACACGCGCGCTCAGGAATTGATTTTTACATCTGTATGCATTTTGAAAACTTAACCTGTTTAGCATTCTAAACGATACAAAAAATTAAGAGCGTTCATCGGACTTTAATTTTATAATTCATTATTATTAATACAATTTTCAAAAGTTGATAAAACACCTTTTAAAAAGACAATAAATCTAGAATAAGCAATACTGTTAACAATTTTCCAAAATTATATTCCCTACCTGTGCAAGTGTTTCTCCTTCTTGCTGAGTTGTATTTCTTTTTCTTATGTTTGACGGAGTGCAACCGAAAAATCACCTACTGAAAGCAAATGTATCGTTGTAATATCTTTATCGAGTCAAAAGCGCCTCATATAACCTCACGAACAAATCCCAGCAATTACAACAAATCCAGAAATACCAATCCAAAAATTGTTTAAATTGATGGTAGCCTGCCTCATCACTTCTAAGATTAATAAACAAAGGCATATAAGTTACAGCATCCCTCATCGTATTTGGCAAAGCCCCCAATAAGTATTGGTTAACTTAGTAAAAAATTCTAGAAAATATAGGCTAGAGTTTTTTATTCTTACCTCCCGATACACCTGTATCGAGTCCATTTTACAATGACACATAAACAACTATTTTTATTATAAATCTGTGAAAATCCAAATTACAAATAAAAATCAATCACAATCTCTTCTTATACTTCCATGTATGCTCAGTTTGGCTCAGATTCTTTATTATTCATTGGTAAGGGAGCTGGATCATCAGATAAGCTACGTAAATAAAGTAAAAGATCAGCGCGATCTTGATCGTTTTTTATTCCACGAAATGACATAATTGTCCCCGGAAATGCTTCACGCGGTGATTGCAGATAACGATCCAAAGTTGCAAAGTCCCATTTTCTATCAGAATTTGCGCGCAATACCCGTGAATAAGCAAACCCCGCTGTAGCTGCAAAAGGACGGTTAACCACCTCCCAAAGCACAGGACCAACACGATTAGAATCATTACGTCCAGAAGCATGACACATGGCACACTGACGAAAAATTTTACGCCCATTTTCAAGATCACCTTGTTGCAAACGTCTATCCAATGACAGAGACATGGTGGACGCCTGCTGTGTCTCTTTAAGCACAGCATTTTCTGCAATTTTATCAGAATGTTGAACCGACGTAAAATCACCATAAATTAGACTACTAATAGCTAAACCGCCCACGAAAATAATTAGCAAAAATAGACAAATGCAAACGATATAGGCAATTTTCAAACGATTCATAAACTTCAAACCATAGATATTTTATTACTGCTTTTAGTTTAAGCTTTTTCTGTATAATACACAATATTATAAACACATCATGCACACGACGTTTGGAATTTTACGATGGCTATTGAACCAATTATTTTTATTCCTGCCCGTATAGGCTCAACCCGTTTACCAAAAAAAGCCCTAGCGGAAATCGCTGGAAAGCCGATGGTTGTTCATGTTGCCGAAAGAGCAAAAAAAGCTGCTCTAGGACGTACTATCGTTGCAACAGATCATAGTGATATAGCCAAAGCCGTTAGAGCCTACGGGCATGAATGTATTATAACAAGTAAAGATCATAAATCTGGATCTGATCGCATTTATGAAGCTTTAACAAATATTGATCCTGAACAACGCTATAATGCCATTCTGAATGTACAAGGTGACCTCCCAACGATAACTCCTAGCGCGATCATTAGTGCTTTACAGCCCCTAGAAAATAACTTAACTGATATTGCAACCTTGGGTACAATAATCGCTGAAGAAGAAGAAAAAATAAACCCAAATATAGTAAAAATTATTGGCACACCACTTTCTCAAAATCGTCTTCGCGCTCTTTATTTTACCCGTGCAAAAGCGCCTTATGGAAATGGTCCTCTTTATCACCATATTGGAGTCTATGCCTATCGACGCAAAACGCTCGAACAATTTGTAACACTTAAACCCTCTCCACTCGAGAAACGTGAAAAACTTGAACAATTACGCGCACTAGAGCATAATATGCGTATCGACGTAGAAATAGTTAACACAATTCCCTTAGGGGTAGATACACAACATGATCTTGATAGAATACGTAAAATTTTAGCACGAACATAACCGCAAAAACCAATAAAATCTCTTTTCAAGGAGAATACGGTGCTAATTCCCATATTGCTTGCTGCAATATGTTTCCCAATATAGATATCGTACCTTCTGCTACTTTTGAAGACGTGCTCAACTTAGTGGAAAATGGGAAAGCTGATCTTGCTATGATTCCTATTGAAAATACGTTTGCTGGACGCGTTGCAGATATTCACCATCTTTTACCGCAACCATCCCTTTATATTATTGATGAATATTTTTTACCTATCCATTTTCAATTGATAGTTTTATCCGGTGTTACACATAAAGAAATTGAAACCGTACACAGCCATATTCATAACCTTGCACAATGCCGCAAAATTATACGCAATAATGGCTGGAAACCGGTCATTTCCCCAGATACAGCTGGAGCAGCAAAATCTATAAAAAAAGTGCTAAACGTTCACAAGCAGCACTAGCACCTCTAATCGCAGCGAAACTCTATTGGCTTGATATTCTTGAAAAAATGTCGAAGATAGCTCTAATAATATTACCAATTTTGTTATCCTTTCGCGGTCTCAATGGCACGTGCCAAAACCTAAAAATGGTGAAAAAATCATTACAGGCCTTCTTTTTCGATTTCGCAATATCCCAGCTGCACTCTATAAAGCTCTGGGAGGATTTACAACAAATGGTATCAATATGACAAAGTTAGAAAGCTACCAAATTGGCGGAAATTTCAATGCAACACGATTTTTTGTTGATATTGAAGGACACCCCGAAGAGCCTATGATGCAACTTTCCTTGGAAGAACTAAATTTCTTCTCTGCTGAACTGCATATTATTGGCACTTATCCTGCTAAAAATGTTCGAATGGCGAACTTATAAAGGACAAAGCTATATAACTTCCCTTTATAAAAACTAATGAGTGATAGCATCCACCAACTGGATACTCATAAAATTATTTCCAATAACATGCTTCCGCAAATTTACAGAATAACAGACGTGAATTTAGCCAACACAAATAGAGAACCCTTGAGAAGATAAACGATCCTCCATGACAATTTATTCCAAAGGAGAAAATACAAAACTTCATAATAAAATCAAAACGAATTTAGATTATTATCAGGATACATGAAACGACTATATTATATTCAAATGCTCAGATTCTACCAATTCTTAAACTAGTTTTTATAAAGCTAAAACACCAGTTTATTTCTTCTTGTAGAATACAAAGAGAAAAACACAACGAACCCTATTTCAAAGACTTAAAATTATGTTCTAAGTTTTACGCAAATCAAATATAGTAAAAATGTGAATGATATTGCACCAGTCAGCAACAACATTCTTCCTAGCTTTCCAATTTCAGCAAACAAAAATCCTTACTGCTAAATCTTTAAATAGATCCTACCCAATGACCATTTCCCTACATCCAATCATTAGAGATTAAACTCAAAGAAAAAATTTTTATCATTATTTCCAGATTTTTCATTTCTTGGCTTGATTTTTCATTTTAAATTGACAATATGAATTTGGGAGGTTGACGATGGACGAACCCCTCGCCAACCGGGTCAGGTCTGGAAAGAAGCAGCCCCAACGAGTTCGGGTGCGGGTCATTGTATCAACCTCCTATATTTACTTTAAAGAACATGTTTTTGTTGTTTTTCTGTGAAATATCTTTATTTCTCGGAGTAGTGTTTTGCATTTAGTTAAGTACAGGGTTTGGTATATGTTTAAGCAAATTTTCCTGTCCTTCAAAAAATAGGTTGATCGAAAAGAAATCTTTTTATATTTAGAATATTAAGCTCGCACTCTCATATTACTAGAATGTACTTATAAAGAGCTTTAAAATTGGAATCATTGATGGGAAATATGTCGGTAGAAAAAACCTATCGGGTTCTTGCTCGTAAATATCGTCCTCAAAATTTCTCTGACCTCATTGGTCAAGAAGCTATGGTGCGTACCCTCACTAATGCCTTTGAAGCAGGTCGCATTGCGCAAGCATGGATGCTAACCGGAATTCGTGGAGTGGGTAAAACTACCACAGCGCGTATTTTGGCACGTGCACTTAACTACAAAACAAAGGATATTAATCAACCAACGACTATCTTGAATACACTTGGTGAACATTGCGCGCAAATTATTGAAGGACGCCATATCGATGTCATAGAAATGGATGCGGCTTCCCATACGGGTATTGATGATATTCGGGAAATTATTGAACAAATACGTTACCGTCCTGTTTCTGCACGCTACAAGATTTATATTATCGATGAAGTGCACATGTTATCAACGCAAGCATTTAACGGCTTATTGAAAACACTTGAAGAACCACCAGCGCATGTAAAATTTATTTTTGCAACAACAGAAATTCGCAAAGTTCCGATTACAATTCTTTCACGTTGCCAGCGTTTTGACCTGCGGCGTATTGAGTCTGCAGTTTTGAGTTCGCATTTACGCCAAATTGCAACACATGAAAACGTAGAAGTAGAAGACAAAGCGCTCTCTATGATCGCTCGTGCCGCAGAAGGCTCTGTACGTGATGCACTATCAATTTTTGATCAAGCGATTGCTCATAGCCATGGTAACGTCAATACCGTGACAGTCCGTACGATGTTAGGATTAGCGGATAAAGTACGTATTATTGATCTCTTTGAATTCATCATGCAAGGTAACGTTGTAAATGCATTGCATGAATTACGCAGCCAATATGATGCAGGCGCTAATCCTCTCACTATATTGACAGAATTGGCCGATTTCAATCATCTAGTTACACGTTTACGTTTTACTCCAGAGGTAGCCGAAGATCTTTCACTAACTGAAGATGAGCGTTTAAGAGGTTTAGACTTTTCACAAAAACTTTCCGTTCCTGTTTTATCACGAACCTGGCAAATGCTGCTCAAAGGCATACAGGAAGTTAGTCAAACCACACACCCGCTTCAAGCTGCCGAAATGTTATTGATTCGCCTTGCTCATACTGCTGATCTGCCAACTCTTGATGAAGCCTTGAAAAAGCTTTCACAAGAAAAAATATTATCTACAGTTGTCCCAAACTCTTCTCATCAAGAATCCACAAATGCTAATGACAACACGACCACAGAAACAACCGTATATGAACATTCTTTCTCGCAGATTTCAAATGTATCACCTAACAAACAAGATTTAAAAATATCCTTGAGAAATCAATTAGGTTGCTCCTTACAATCAGAAAAATCACTAAAAATTCAAACTGTTAAAAGCACTAACGCTCCTGAAATAACAGAAACTTTTGACACTTTTCAATCTTTTAACCCTCCTGAAAATATTGCAAATTTATCGCATCATCCCACACAAACATCAGAGGAAGTTATTGCACCCAAAACTATAGTTATCGATTCCTTGCACGATATTGTTAAATTAGCCGAGCAACATAATGAAATTCCTTTCAAATTCTTTGTTAAAGAATTTGTTCATCCTGTTTCTTTTGAACCTGGGCATATTACATTGAGACTCTCTGAAAATGCTCCACGTTCATTTGCTCGTGATATAGAAAAAATGCTTTTCCAATGGACTAAAAAACATTGGACTATAACATTTGTCAATGAAGGAGGAGGACCAACTCTAGAGGAAGAAAGTGTAGCTGTCCAAAAGACTCTTTTTTCTAAGGCAGAAGCAGATCCTGATATTGCAAAAATACTCAACTATTTCCCAGAAGCAAAAATTGTCGATATTCGCCTAAATAAGCAAGAGAACGATCTTGATTTACTTCCCAATACCTTTAAAAATGCTGATACGTTTAAAAACGATAGCGATATCAATGATGGATAAGGACACCCATTCCTATGCGTGAAATGATGAACATGATGAAAAAAGCTAAAGAGATGCAAGAAAAAATGCAGGAAATCCAAAAGGAAATAGCGAATCTGGAAGCCGTTGGCTCTGCAGGCGGTGGTCTTGTCAACATCACTTTAAGTGGAAAAAGTACCATAACAGCGATTAAAATTGATCCTTCATTACTCAAACCTGAAGAAAATGAAATCATTCAAGATCTGATTATGGCAGCTTATAATGAAGCTAGAGCAAAAATTGAAGCAGCTATAGAAGAAAAAACAAAAAGCATAACACTGGGGCTACCACTCCCATCAGGTTTTAAGCTTCCATTATAGTCAACCAGATTTTATTTAATCCCCTGAGATAATGATATGCCTAAATACATTGCAGGACCTGAAATAGAGCGTCTTATTCAGATTTTGGCACGTATACCGGGTCTTGGCCCACGTTCAGCTCGGCGTGCTGCCCTTCACCTTATCAAAAAAAAGGAAACATTGCTTGAACCTTTAAGAGCTGCAATACAAGCAGCTGTAGATAAAGTCTGCATTTGTTCGGTTTGTGGGAATGTAGATACAATTGATCCTTGTTCAATTTGTACAGACCCACGCCGCGACAACACAACAATTATTGTTGTTGAAGATATTGCTGATCTCTGGGCTCTTGAACGCGCAAAAACTTTAGCAGCACGTTATCACGTATTGGGAGGGCGACTCTCTCCCTTAGATGGAATAGGCCCTGATGAACTTAACATCGCGTCCTTAATACAACGCGTTGTACAAAATCCTATTACGGAAATTATTCTAGCTGTCAATGCTACTATTGAAGGACAGACAACAGCTCACTACATCACTGATCAGCTTTCTAATTCTTCAGTTAAAGTTACCCGACTTGCTCATGGAGTACCTGTAGGTGGTGAACTTGATTACCTTGATGATGGAACTTTAGCAGCAGCCTTACAGGCAAGAACAAACTTTTAAAACTTCTTTATCTGCTATCTCTTTAAATTATTTACTATAACTTCAGTGGAAGTATCATATTTAAGAATTAATATTCACACATTAAACACAACAAGATGCGTATATCATTTTAACTTCAATCAAATCCAGACTCATCACTCTTAGTGTTTGTAGCCTTACCATAAAAATTTGCCGATATAAACCTTGTAGCATTGTAAAATGTGTATTTTCAAATACTTTTCTTTTTTCGACATAGCATCCAGTCAGTCCACATGCGTTCCAATATTAGAGTAGCTCTTTCATAAAACTAAGTAAAACTTCAAATATTTTCTTAAGCAATATAGTGCAAAATACATAATTCATAAAAAAATTATGCCATATTTTTTATTTTACCTTCTCTAGCCAAAATAAAGCTTTTATAATATATGGTCTTATTAGGAAAAAATAAATGTAAGTTTATAGTTTTTTCCTTTTACATTGCTTTTACTAATCATGTATTGTAACATGGTATAATAGAATTGGATCAGCTTCCGTATAATCAAAGAGATATTGCTTCTTATTGACATTAATAACAATTCTTAAGAATATTAAAAAACCCTAAAAACATAGAAGGCCTTTTGTTTACCATATTATTCAACTAAAATATTTTTATGCTCATCCTCGCTATAAACACTGCTTCAATTTATTGTACCGCTGCACTCATTCATCATAAAACAGTCATTGCGTGTAGCAGCGAACGTATAAATAAAGGACATGCTGAAAGGCTTATTGGACAGATTGCACAAATAACCGACCAAGCCAATATTACTCTTAATCAAATTGATCGTATTGCTGTCAATGTTGGACCTGGATCATTTACCGGTGTACGAGTCGGAGTTTCAACCGCACGAGCTTTAGCACTAGCACTCGAAATACCAGCTGTTGGAATAAGTGCACTTGAAGCATTAGCAGCACAGACAAAAACTAATAAAAATACTGCATCAGCAATCACCGTTGTCATTGAAGCCGGAAGAGAGATGTTCTACTATCAAAACTTCAATGAAGATCTAACACCTCTAGGAGCACCCAGCTTAAAAACAATTGAAAATATCATTGAAGATCTACCACAACAAACGAAACTAACCGGTCCAGCAGCTAATATCGTTGAGCTGCACATTAAAAACAGTAAGATAAAAAGGAAAATTGTACGAGATAAAACCCTATGCGAAGTAGCTGATATTGTAACTTACGCTCATCTTGCTGCAAACAAACAACCACAAGATTCACCTCATCCACTTTATTTACGCAATGCTGATGCAAAAAAACAAACCGGTTTTGCTTTACCACGAAAAAATAATGTCTAAATTTTCGTTTAAAAAAAAGCACTTTTGGATTTCTCCTTTACAAACAACTGATAGTGTTCCTATGCAGAAAATTCACCAACATTGTTTTGTCCCTGCTTGGGAAAAACAAGCTTTTGATAATTTCCTGCAAGATCAATCTATCTTTGGATACAAAGCTTCTCTCATTGGTCAACCTAATAAAATTTTAGGCTTTTGCCTTTGCCGTCTCATTCTTGATGAAGCAGAAATTATCACAATTGCTGTCCATCCCCATTTTCGTCGACAAGGAATTGGCTATTTGCTTATCGATAACACACTTCGCCACCTTCATCATGAACGCGCTATAAAATTATTTCTAGAAGTAGAAGAAACGAATCTTTCTGCTTTAAGCCTTTATCGTCGCTTTGAATTTCAAAAAATCTCTAAACGCCTTGCCTACTACCAGTCCCCCAATAACCGTGGAGATGCTATCATTATGCAAAAAACTTTTAAGCAAATAGATTGAGATTTACGTAAAAAACATTTAGATAAGCGCTATGAATAAAGTAAACCCTAACAATAAACCTTCTGCTGCTCCTAAAAAAGTTTTTATCAAGACCTATGGTTGTCAAATGAATGTTTATGACAGCCAACGAATGACCGATAGTCTCAGTTCACATGGTTATGTTACTACAGAAACACCAAATGATGCTGACCTTATTCTCGTTAACACATGTCATATCCGTGAAAAAGCAGCCGAAAAACTTTATTCTGATCTTGGTCGTTTACGGGTAATGCGAGGAGAACGTACACCTGATAAGCCGTTGATGGTTGGTGTAACCGGTTGCGTTGCACAAGCTGAGGGAAGTGAAATCTTACGCCGCTCTCCAACGGTAGATCTTGTCATTGGTCCACAAATGTACCATCGTTTGCCAGACTTGTTAGAAAAAGCCAAACAAGGAGAAAAAATCGTCGAAACAGACTATGCTGTCGAAGATAAATTTGCTTATTTAATGCCTCACAATAAACGTGCTGTAAGAAAACGTGGTGTTAGTGCATTTTTAACAGTACAAGAAGGCTGTGATAAATTTTGTACTTTTTGTGTTGTGCCTTACACACGCGGTGCAGAAATGTCACGATCTGTTGAGCAAATTACCGAAGAAGCTCGTCAACTCATTGAAGCTGGTGTCAAAGAAATTACACTCCTTGGACAAAATGTAAATGGTTGGCACGGACAAAGCACTAATGGCAAAACTTGGCGTCTTGGTGATCTACTCTATCATCTCGCCAAACTAGATGGTTTAAAGCGTCTACGTTACACAACCAGCCACCCACGAGATATGGATGACAGCCTTATTGCCGCCCACAGAGATCTCGATATATTAATGCCTTATCTGCATCTCCCTGTCCAGTCAGGCTCGGATCGCATCTTAAAAGCGATGAACCGCCAACATAAAAGCATCCATTATCTTCACCTCATCGAAAAAATTCGTACCGCACGACCAGATATCGCTTTTTCAGGTGACTTCATTGTAGGTTTTCCAGGAGAGACAGATCAAGACTTTGAAGAAACTGTTAAACTTATTCAACAGGTACAATACAGTTCCGCCTATTCTTTCAAATATTCGCCTCGTCCTGGGACAATTGGTGCCACAATGACAAATCACGTTGATGATGCTGTGAAAGATGCTCGGCTGCAACATTTACAAGTTCTTCTTCTTGAACAACAAAACGCATTTTTGCGTTCTAAAATTGGCCAAAAAACTGATATTCTCATTGAAAAAGCTGGGCGTCACTCGGGACAGATGATAGGTCGTTCACCTTGGCTTTTACCTGTTGTAGTAAATACAGATGTCTCTACGGGCACCGTAATGACAATTAATATTAAAAGTGCAGGTTCAAACAGCTTTGTCGGCGAAATGACAAATGTATAGACATGCTTCTAACTTCTTATTTGCAACGTAGATTTTAGAAAATTTTTTATTTTTAAAGAAAGTGATTACATCTAAAGCCTGGACTCTATGAAAAACCGTTTGTCTTTTATAAAGTATACTCAAGAAAGTATGCAACACTTGTGCAAATATTGGAGAATAGGTTGAAAACTTCAACCCAAAAAGTGAGAACTTACCCTAAAAATACTGATATCTTGGGAAAAGCAAGCGCATCAGATATTGATCGCATTGTTTTAATTTTTGAAAACAATAAATATGCAAAAGCAGTTTTTGGTAAACTCGACGAAAATCTTGTTTATATCGAACACAAACTCGGACTTAGCATTCACCCACGCGGAAATGAAGTTTTAATCCTTGGCAATATTGCTGCAGTAAAACGTGCGCAATATGTATTACAGCATCTCTATGAACGCGCAAAAACACATAAAGAGCTCACTTTATCAGATACAGAAGGAGCGATTGCCATGGCAAGTTTGCTACATGAACAACAAGAAACATCAACAACAGCCCAATCTGCAAAAAAATGTATCCCCGCACGGTTAAGTACCCACAAAAAAACAATCCATGCTCGCACTCCAACACAAGATGCTTATATACATGCAATGGATCATAGTGAACTTGTTTTTAGTGTAGGGCCAGCAGGAACAGGGAAAACATACCTTGCTGTTGCCCACGCTGCAATGCTCCTAGAACGCGGCGTCATTGAACGAATCATCCTCTCACGTCCCGCCGTTGAAGCTGGGGAGCGTCTTGGCTTTCTTCCAGGTGATCTCAAAGAAAAAGTAGATCCATATTTACGTCCACTTTATGACGCCCTCTATGATATGATTCCCATTGAAAAAGTAGAGCGCATTTTAGCTTCTGGAATTATAGAAATTGCCCCTCTTGCATTCATGCGTGGTCGAACACTTTCACATGCAGCTGTCATTCTTGATGAGGCACAAAATGCCACGCCTATGCAAATGAAAATGTTCCTCACACGTCTTGGAGAAGGAACACGTATGATTGTGACAGGTGATGTTAGCCAAATTGATTTACCTACCGGACAAAAGTCGGGTTTAATTGAAGCTATACGCGTTCTCTCACACGTAGAAAATATTGCAATCATTCGTTTTAATGAAAAAGATGTTGTGCGCCACCCCCTTGTTGCTGCTATCGTTCGTGCTTATGATCATGATTCTAGTTTACAAGCTCAAAGGGTACCATCTACCAGCACTTCATCAAAAGAGTGAATTCAATTTGTCATGATTTCTATTGATATAACTGTTGAGAGCCCTGGGTGGAATGATGAGCAAATGCTTTATAATATCACCGAAAAAGTATTGACAATGATAATGCATCACCTTTCATTGGAAAATGTTGTAAGCGAAATTAGCCTACTTTTTACAGATGATAAACATATGGCACAGATTAATGCCCAATGGCGCAATAAAAACAAACCCACAAACGTACTATCTTTTCCTGCTTTTCCACTAAAAGTGGGACAGACACCTGGACTTATGCTTGGTGATATTATCATTGCACAAGAAACTGTTATGCTTGAAGCAAAGAAAGAAGGAAAATTATTTAAGGATCATTTGACACATATGATTGTTCATGGTGTTCTTCATCTTCTGGGTTACGATCATGAAACAGATGACGAAGCTCTTGAAATGGAAAAGCTTGAAAGAGAAATTCTTCAAAAGCTTTTTATAAAAGATCCCTATACTGAATTGTCTTAAAATGATAAAAACGCACTTTTTAAATCAAGACGACCACCACACAATTTAAGCTCTTATGCCGCTATTATAAAGGAAAATTTAGAATATTTAAAAACCATGGCAAACAAAATAAAT
Source organism: Bartonella vaga (assembly GCF_037070895.1). NCBI lineage: Bacteria > Pseudomonadati > Pseudomonadota > Alphaproteobacteria > Hyphomicrobiales > Bartonellaceae > Bartonella > Bartonella vaga. The sequence goes on along the minus strand of NZ_JAYMZK010000005.1, from coordinate 85,571 downwards.
ACACAAAATAACAGTCAAATATCTTCCAATATTGAAGACAATCCTTCTCAACAGGCAAATCATACGGAAAAATATTCCCTGATGAATCATTTATTTTCATTTTTGCGTGGTCGCAATTACGCATCACCGCGTAATGATCGTGCCGCTGCACTCACCACTGACAATGAAAAAGATACTGCTCTCTTCTCACCTGAAGAACGTACGATGCTGCATAATATCTTACGCTTGCATGAAGCACGCGTTGATGATGTTATGATTCCACGTTCTGAAATCGAGGCACTAGAAATAAACACCTCACTTGGAGATGCTCTTAAATGTTTTGCAAAAGTTGGACATTCTCGCATACCTGTTTATGCTGAAACTTTAGATGACCCGCGAGGCATGATTCATATTCGAGATATTCTTAGTTATATGACTCGCTTTATTATAAACTCAACTCAATCTGAGCAAAAATCCGACTTGCTTCAGTTAAACCATACGGATTTGCATACCCCAATCGGCGAACTAAATCTAATTCGAACAGTCCTCTTTGTTCCAAGTTCTATGCTGGCAAGCAAATTATTAACACGGATGCAAACCACACGAATACAAATGGCTTTGGTTATTGACGAACATGGTGGCACAGATGGTTTAATTTCTATGGAAGATATCGTCGAATTGGTCGTTGGTGATATCGAAGATGAACACGATGATGTCGATAATGCTATTGTGCGCGAGCCCAATAATAAATGGCTTATTGACGCAAAAACCGAGCTAGAAGATGTGGAGAAAGCTCTTGGTCCTGATTTTGTTGTAGGAGAATATGGTGATGAGGTCGATACCATTGGTGGTTTAATTGTTTCCATTCTGGATCGTATTCCTGCAAAAGGTGAAGTTGTTGAAGCCGTCCCTGGCTATGGATTTCGTATTTTAGAAGCTGATAAACGCCGAATTAAGCGGTTACGCATTTTTCGTATTTCAGAAAATGAGAGTTTGGAAAACAATGCTGTCTCTAAAAAATAGCCAAAAACTTTTAAAAAATTTCACACTATTCTTGTTTTCTGTTACTGGATGGAAGCGGCAAATATGTGTATTTCTATGTGGTGCTTTTACTTCTTTTGCACTTCCACCCTTTTATTTGACGCCCCTCTGCTTTTTAACTTTCCCCATCTTTATTATTTTACTTGATTCAATACATACCATTCAAGATAATAAAAAACGCTTTCTCACCCACGCTCTCAGCTGTGGAATATTTGGCTTCAGTTATTTTATTTGCAGCTTTTGGTGGTTATCCAATGCTTTGTTGGTAGATCCAGATTCTTTTGGTTGGGCAGTGCCTTTTGCTATTTTAGGCCCCCCCATCTATCTTTCTCTTTATTGGTTTTCTTCCGGTTTCATTGTAAGTTTATTATGGACAAAAGGGATAGCGCGTTTTTTTGTCTTAGCTTTTGCTTTAGGATTGGCAGAGTGGTTGCGTGCAATATTGTTCACAGGCTTTCCATGGAATGCGCTTGCATATACAGCTATGCCAACCCCGATGCTCATGCAATCCGATGCAATCGTTGGACTTTACGGAATGAATATCCTTGCTGTCTTAGTCTATAGTTTACCGACAGTTTTATTAACAGATGAAAAAAAGAAACTCGCACTTTCATTGTTGTTATTTCTTATATTGGCTCACAGTGGTTTTGGTTTTTACCGTCTCAATACTGCGCAAAACACAGCTGATTACAAAAAAAGCAATTATTGGGTGCGCATTGTTCAACCTTCTATCCAACAAAACATAAAATTGCATAACACTGTAAGGCAAACTATATTAGACACTCATTTGAAACTGAGTGCAACACCAACAGTCGATAATAATCCAGAACCTGACTTTATCATATGGCCCGAAGCATCTATTCCTTATCTTCTCTATGATAACTCTGCTGTTACCATGCGCATTGCCTCTCTTCTAAGTCCAAAACAATTTGCTATTATTGGTGCTGTACGCGCTAGTGATGATCGGCTTAACGCAGGAACACAATACTTTAATACAATCGCTGTCATTAATGCTGAAGGTAATATTTTAAATACTTCTGATAAACTTCACCTGGTTCCTTTTGGCGAGTATCTTCCCTATAAGAATTTATTTAAAAAAATTGGATTACGTGCCCTTGCTGATGATATTGGTGGATATACTGCTGCGAGTGTGCGTAAAACTGTCACGATGCCAAACGGGTTTTCTTATCTTCCGTTGATTTGCTATGAAATAATATTTCCTAATGAAATAACTTTTAAAGGCTCTCCTCCCCAAGCAATCATTAATGTTACAAATGATGCATGGTTTGGCGTAACACCTGGTCCATACCAACACCTTCAACAAGCACAGCTCCGTGCCATTGAACTTGGAATCCCACTCATACGAGCAGCTAACAACGGGATATCGGCTGTTATTGATTCTTACGGAAGAATCGTTGTAGCTCTCCAGCAAAACGCTGTAGGTGTTATTGATTCACCAATTCCACTACCCATTTTTCCCATATGGAGTAATGAATACAGAATATTCTCTACTTTCATCTTATTCATTCTTATGCTATTGTGCTACGTCGGTTTTAGTTCTACAAAACAGCTGAAGTGATCGGATGCCCATGTACTACGGTATTACGCTGAGCGTACCAGTAGTATTGGGAAAAAGTGTTACGTATTATTTTAATTATATGATAAACCAACCTCACATAAATCTGATGCTGGTTTAGAAAAAAGTGCTGGAAATAAAGAGTTGTATTATGACCGAGACTAGAAAAAAGCCTGATCCTATAGATGTCTATGTTGGGACCCGTATTCGTTTACGTCGTAATATTTTAGGGCTAACCCAAGAGAAACTGGGTGAAAAACTGGGTATCACTTTTCAGCAAATCCAAAAATATGAAAAAGGTACAAACCGTATTGGTGCAAGTCGCCTTCAAGCAATCGCAGAAATTATGGATGTTCCTGTTTCTTACTTTTTTGATAAAGGCATCAGTACACAGCATGTAGAAGGGTTTTCTGAAAGCGGTAGCGATTTTATGGACTTTTGCTCTAGCAGCGAAGGAATTCAACTCATGCGTGCTTTTACTAATATATCTGACGCCAAGGTGCGCCGAAAAATTATTGACTTAGCAAAAGCACTTTCTGAAGAAGAAGATATGACAAACAAGCTATGAAATAAAAATTACATCTTTTCTCACTCATATTATAAATCGGCATTGACGATTTGACGCAGGATTGGCAAATAGGAGCAACTTTAATAGACAATTAATCAACTATTAGTTTTCTTTTTTGAAGGAGTTCCTATGCCGCACCAAGAGTATTTTTTTACAAGTGAGTCGGTGTCGGAAGGACACCCCGATAAAATTTGTGATCGTATTTCCGATGAAATCGTTGATATGATTTATAACGAAGCTCAAAAAACAGGTACAGATCCATGGTTAGTACGAATCGCTTGTGAAACCTTAGTAAGTGTAAATCGTGTTGTTATAGCTGGTGAAGTGCGTGTTCCAGATACACTTTTAAAAAGAAATAAAAAGAGAGAATTTATCTACGATGAGACTGGCTCTCCACTCATTAATCCTACTCCTTTTAGAGAAGTAGCACGTCGTGCTATTCGTGCAATTGGTTATGAGCAAGTAGGCTTCCATTGGAAAACTGTTAAAATTGATGTTCTTTTACGTCCTCAATCGACTGACATTGCACGCGGAGTTGATAACGCTATGGATAGACATGGTGAAGAAGGAGCTGGTGATCAGGGGATCATGTTTGGATATGCGTGCCGTGAAACACCAGATCTCATGCCTGCACCAATTTATTATGCACATAAAATTCTTAAACTTCTTGCCGCAGCGCGCCATAAAAAAGAAGGAGAAACCGGAAAATTGGGACCAGACGCCAAAAGCCAAGTAACAATCCGGTATAAAAATGGAAAACCTGTAGAGGTAACATCTATCGTTCTTTCGACACAACATTTAGACGAAAGTTGGGATTCCAGTAAGGTACGTACAGTGGTTGAGCCTTATATTCGTCAAGCTTTACATGATATTCCCATTTCTACTCAATGCAGTTGGTATATTAATCCAACAGGAAAATTTGTCATCGGTGGTCCTCAAAGCGATGCCGGGCTAACGGGGCGCAAAATTATCGTTGATACTTATGGAGGTGCAGCACCCCATGGCGGAGGGGCTTTTTCAGGTAAAGATACAACAAAAGTTGATCGTTCTGCAGCTTATGCTGCACGCTATATAGCTAAAAATATTGTTGCAGCTGATTTAGCAGAACGATGCACCATTCAACTCTCCTATGCAATTGGTATTGCACAACCCTTGTCCATTTATCTTAATCTCCATGGAACAGGAAAAGTCGATGAAAAAGTTCTTGAAAAAGCTATCCGCAAAATAATAGATCTTTCACCGACAGGCATTCGAAAACATCTTGACCTCAATAAGCCTATTTATAAAAAAACATCTGCCTATGGTCATTTTGGACGGAAACCAAAACGTGACGGTTCTTTTTCATGGGAAAAAACTGATCTGATTCAAGCACTTCAAACAATGATTAAATTACCATGATTTACCATAATGCACATACGCGTGAAGCCTTTTTTGGCCGCCGACAAGGAAAGCGGCTGCGAAAAAGTCAGCTTGCGCGTATAAAAACGCTGCTCCCAACTTTGAATATTGATTTAAATGCCCTTCCGCCCTTAGACATAACATCTTTATTTTCTAGTAAGGTAAGAGAAGTTCGACTTGAAATTGGCTTTGGTGGAGGTGAACATTTACTGCATGAAATGAAACATTTTCCACAAACTGGTTTTATTGGTGTAGAACCCTTTATTAATGGCATGGCAAAAATATTGATGTCTCTTGAACAACATAAACAGCATCAGAACCATATTCGCTTTTACGATGACGATGCCACACACCTGCTTGATTGGCTCCCAAATGCATCACTTGATGGAATAGACCTCTTCTATCCTGATCCATGGCCTAAAAAGAAACATTGGAAACGGCGCTTCGTTAACATAAAAAATCTTAACCGTTTTGCTCGCGTTCTTAAAACAGGAAAAAAATTTCGCTTTGTCAGCGACATAGAGAGCTATGTAAATTGGACCTTATACCATTGTGTACAACATAATAGCTTTGAGTGGGAGGTAGAAAATCCTAAGGACTGGAAAACTCCTTATCCGCTATGGATAAGTACTCGCTATGAAAAAAAAGCTTTACACGAGGGACGAACACCTACATATCTTACCTTTATCAAAAAATAAACGATGAAATACTTTGCTTTACAAACAACTTGAAAAATTTTGAATTTAAGAGTATCAAAGACTAAATTCTTGGTCTTATGATGGAGAGTGGGCCTTTGGACCCGCTCTTTTTTAATGTCATAGAGCTGGTGAAAATAACTTGGATAAAATCTATGAACGAAGCTGAAAAAATAAGCGATCTTGAGGAACCGCGTCTGTTTGAAGAAGATGGCGTCGAAGCGCGCATTGCCGCTCTTGTTGCACCATTGCTTATGCCTTTAGGCTTTCGTTTAGTTCGTGTAAAACTTCTTGGTTTAAATGGTTTAACACTTCAGATTATGATTGAACGAGCTGATGGCTCTCTGACCGTGGAAGATTGTGAAACTGTTAGCAGAACTGTTTCCCCTCTCCTTGATGTACAAAATGTTATTGAACGCAAATATCATTTAGAAATTTCATCTCCTGGAATTGATCGTCCATTGGTAAGAAAATCTGACTTTTTTCATTGGCAAGGACATACTGCAAAAATTGAAACAAAAATAACAATTGATGGACGCCGCAAATTTCGTGGAAAGCTTACAAATATCACTCAAGATGGATTTACTTTAAACACCGATAAAGCCGCTTATGGAGAGGCTATATATGTCTCTATTCTTTTCTGTGATATAATAAATGCTCATTTAATACTTACTGATGAACTTATTCGCGACGCATTGAAAAAAAATAAAAATTTAAGCCAACAATTAATACTAGAAGATAACCCTAAAATTTCATAAAGAGATGCTAAACTACAAAAATTAATATCACTGTGACAATGCTTATCGTGTGGTACAAAGAAGGAGAAAGTTGATGGCTACAAGCGCTAACAGGCTTGAAATTCTGCAAATTGCAGATGCTGTTGCACGTGAAAAGTCAATTGACCGTGAAATTGTCATTTCTGCGATGGCTGATGCTATTCAGAAAGCAGCACGTTCTCGTTATGGTCAAGAAACTAATATCCGTGCCGAAATAAACTCCAAAACAGGTGAAATTAAATTACAACGCCTGCTTAAAATTGTTGATGTCGTTGAAGATTATACAAGTGAAATTACTTTATCTGATGCACTAGAACGCCAAACGGATGCAAAAATTGGTGATTTCTTTCCCGATCTTTTACCTCCTATGGATTTCGGACGCATCGCGGCACAATCTGCTAAACAAGTTATTGTACAAAAGGTGCGTGATGCAGAACGTGACCAACAATATGAAGAATTTAAAAATAAAATTGGAGAAATTATTTCTGGTACAGTAAAACGTGTGGAATATGGCAATGTTATCGTTGATCTTGGACGCGGTGAAGCTATTGTAAGGCGTGACGAATTAATTCCACGTGAATCTTTTCGTTATGGAGACCGTATTCGTGCTTTTGTCAATGATGTGCACCGTGAATCACGTGGTCCGCAAATTTTTCTTTCACGCACACACCCTCAATTTATGGTGAAACTTTTTACCATGGAAGTGCCAGAAATTTATGATGGTATTATAGAAATTAAATCCGTTGCCCGTGATCCTGGTTCACGTGCTAAAATTGCTGTTGTCTCACGTGACGGTTCAATTGATCCTGTTGGAGCGTGCGTTGGAATGCGAGGAAGCCGTGTACAGGCTGTTGTTGCAGAATTGCAAGGCGAAAAAATTGATATTATTCCTTGGTCTCCAGATGCTGCAACATTTATCGTCAATGCATTGCAACCCGCAGAAGTTTCCAAAGTTGTCCTTGATGAAGATGCAGAACGTATTGAAGTCGTCGTACCTGATGACCAACTCAGCCTTGCTATTGGTCGACGTGGACAAAATGTTCGTTTAGCCTCACAATTAACGGGTTGGAATATTGATATCTTAACAGAACAGGAAGAATCTGAGAATCGCCAAAAAGAATTTACCGAACGCAGTAGACTGTTTATGGAATCCTTAGATGTTGATGAAATGATTGGGCAGGTTATGGCATCAGAAGGCTTTTCTTCTATTGAGGAAATAGCCTATATTGATCTTGAAGAAATCGCTTCCATTGATGGTTTTGATCATGAGACTGCCACCGAAATCCAAAGTCGTGCACGTGAATATCTCGAACATAAAGAAAAAGAACTTGATGAAAAACGCAAAAAACTTGGTGTTTCTGACGAATTGCGAACACTTCCAGGCATGACAAGCGCTATGTTGGTTGCTGTTGGTGAAGATGGTGTGAAAACAATAGAAGACTTTGCCGGTTATGCGGTTGACGATTTGGCTGGCTGGAGAGAACGCAAAGAAGGTCAAACGCAGATTTTTTCTGGTATCCTGACCCCATTTGATATTACACGTACTAGTGCAGAAGCCATGGTGTTAGCTGCACGTTTACAAGCAGGCTGGATAGACCAGGCTGATCTTGTTACAGAAACTCCCGCAGAAAGCGAAAGCTCTGCAAAAGATGAAAAAACAGACAATTTGAATGTGGATACACTTTAAATGAATGAACGGACCTGCATTGTGACAAGAAAAAATGCTTCAGCAAAAACGCTGATTCGTTTTGTCGTGGGTCCCAACAATCAAATTATTCCTGATCTTAAATCCAATTTGCCTGGACGGGGCGTTTGGATCTCTGCTCATCATTCTGCCATTGAGACAGCAATAAAACGAAAAGCTTTTAATAAAAGTTTCAAAACAGATGTTGAGGTTGCGCCAAATCTTGCACATACTGTTGATGCACTTTTGCTAAAAGCTGCTCTTGGAAGCCTTTCTATGGCTCGAAAAGCAGGTGCTATTGTCATGGGAGCAACAAAAGTTGATGCAGCCATCCGATCTGGTCAAGTTATTCTTGTACTGCATGCCAAAGAAACTAAAGAAGATGGAAAAAGGAAAATTGCACAAGCCATACATGCAATACAACAACAAACAAATCGGAATATAAAAACCGTATCTTTATTTACAAGTGATGAAATGCGCGCGGCTTTTGGCGCTAATCCTGTAATGCATGCAGCCGTATTGGATACCAAGGCTGCTGAAGGATTTCTCAAAACGATACACAAACTGCTCGCCTATCGTGATGGCAAGCACAGCAAGCCAGGTGAGATGACTGCACAAGCCGTAAAGGAAGTACAATGAGTGAAAATAATAACGACAAAATAACCGTCAAGAGAACACTAACCCTAAAGCGCTCAATCTCAGAAACAAGTACGGTCAAGCAAAATTTTAGCCATGGCCGGACGAAGGCTGTAGTTGTCGAAACAAAAAGACGGAAAATTACACGACCCGATGAAAAAGCTGAAATACAACAGCCGATTACAAAGCCACATGTGGCTCCCCAACGCCCTAAATCACGTTTCAAAGAAACAAAGCCTAGTGAACCTATCACTAAAAGCAATCTCTCATCTGCTGAAATGGAAGCGAGACTTCGCGCATTAGAGGAAGCCCATATCCAAGAAAAAATAATGCGCGAACAAGCAGAAGAAGAAGCAAGACGTGCAAAAGAACACGAAGAAAGTTTGCGGAAACCAATCAAAGAGGCAGAAACACATCAAGAAAAAGAAGAAAGCCCACAACAAACGCCGCTGACTACCTCTGCTCAAGCTCTGATGGAACAGATAAATATTCCTATTACACCTAAAAACACAACTGTTGTTGAAAAACGCAAAGCAGATGGTAATAAAGAAGATGACCGACATAATCGACGTGCTAACCCTGCTAAATCAGAAGTGCGTGCCCCCAAAGTTGTAAAAGGGGCTGATGAACGGCGTCGCGGAAAGCTAACCCTCAATAGTGCTCTGGATGAAGAAAGTAACTCACGTGGGCGTTCAATGGCTGCAATGCGCCGTAGGCAGGAGAAATTTAAACGTGCACAACAACAAGAGCCAAGGGAAAAAATTTCTCGTGAAGTTATTCTACCTGAAACAATTACCATTCAAGAACTTGCACAGCGTATGACTGAACGCTCTGTTGATGTAATTAAATTTCTCATGAAACAGGGGCAAATGATGAAACCTGGCGATGTTATTGATGCAGATGTTGCTGAGCTCATCGCCGTTGAATTTGGTCATACTGTTAAACGTGTTTTAGAATCTGACATAGAAGAAGGTATATTTAATATAGCTGATAATCCTCAAAGAATGCAGCAACGTCCACCCGTCGTCACAATTATGGGCCACGTCGACCACGGAAAGACTTCCCTTCTCGATGCTATTCGAAAAGCAAATGTTGTTTCTGGTGAAACGGGAGGTATTACACAGCATATTGGTGCTTATCAAGTAGAGAAAAACGATCAAAAGATCACTTTTATTGATACACCTGGACATGCAGCATTCACAGCTATGCGTGCTCGTGGAGCTCGTGTTACGGATATTGCAGTTCTAGTTGTGGCAGCCGATGATAGTGTCATGCCACAAACAATTGAGTCAATCAATCATGCCAAATCTGCTGGAGTACCCATTATTGTTGCTATCAATAAAATTGATAAACAAACTGCTGATGCACAAAAAGTGCGTACAGCACTTTTACAACACGAAGTGTTTGTTGAGAGTATGGGTGGGGAGACTTTGGAAGTCGAAGTTTCTGCTAAAACCGGTAAAAATCTTGATAAACTTCTTGAAGCTATTCTCCTTCAAGCTGAAATTCTGGATCTAAAAGCAGATCCAAAACGAACAGCAGAAGGTGTTGTTATTGAAGCCAAACTGGATCAAGGTCGTGGATCTGTTGCAACAGTTCTTGTTCAAAAAGGCACATTGCATCCTTCTGATATTATTGTTGCTGGCAATGAATGGGGTCGTGTGCGAGCCTTAATTGACGACCATGGTCGCCATGTAAAAAAAGCAGTTCCCTCGACACCCATTGAAATTTTGGGCATGCAAGGAACACCACAAGCTGGTGACCGTTTTGCTGTTGTCGCTCACGAAGCAAAGGCACGGGAAATTTCCGAATATCGTCAGCGATTAGCACGCGATAAAGCTGTAGCTCGGCAAACTGGTTCTCGTGGTTCTCTTGAACAAATGATGACTAAGTTACAAACTACAGGCATCAAAGAATTTCCTCTTATTATTAAAGGAGATGTACAAGGATCCATTGAAGCAATTGCTTCAGCATTAGAAAAATTAGGGAATGAAGAAGTACGTGCACGCATTGTGCATTCTGGTGCTGGAGGTATAACTGAGAGCGATATTTCTCTTGCTGAAGCTTCCAGTTCTGCTGTAATTGGTTTTAACGTTCGAGCCAATAAACAAGCACGTGCCTCCGCAAAAATACAAGGAATTGAGATTCGCTATTATAATATCATTTATGATCTTGTTGACGATATAAAAGCTGCTATGTCAGGATTACTGTCACCAGAGCAGCGTGAAACCTTCCTCGGCAATGCTGAAATTCTAGAAGTCTTTAACATTACAAAAATCGGAAAAGTTGCTGGATGCCGCGTAACAGAAGGTAAAATAGAACGGGGAGCTGGTGTCCGCCTTATTCGCGATAACATTGTCATTCATGAAGGACAACTTAAAACACTCAAGCGCTTCAAGGATGAAGTCAATGAAATACAAAGTGGTCAAGAATGTGGAATAGCATTCGAAAATTATGAAGATATGCGTGCAGGAGACATCATTGAAACCTTCCGCATTGAGCATATTCATCGTACGTTATAAAATAATCCAATAACTTTACTCTTTGTAAAAGGAGAAAAGTTATTGGATTTTATGCATAATACCTCTGTTCTTTCTTGATCTTTTAAATCAGCCAAAATAAGAGCAATCGTAACCAGGATCAAACTTCGATGAAAAATGCAAAACCATCACAACGGCAACTAAGAGTAGGAGAACAAGTACGCCATGCAGTAGCTCATACACTACAGAGCGGTATTTTACTCGATGATATCTTGAAAAACATGGTGATTTCTGTCTCTGAAGTTCGCATGTCACCAGATTTAAAAATTGCCACCTGCTTTATTTCTCCTTTTAGTACTCTTAAGAATGCATCTCATATTGATATTGTTGATACCCTTAACAAATATAACCGTTTTATCCGTAGAGAAATCAGTCATACATTGCGACAAATGAAATATATGCCTGAACTACGCTTTCGACTTGATAACAGTTTTGATAGTTTTTCAAAAATTGATGCCCTGCTTCGCTCACCTGAAGTAGCACGTGATCTTCACCATAGTGATAAACTTGAGGATTAAGAATATGGCACGGCAACGCAAAAAAAAAGGACGCTCTGTTTCTGGATGGATAATATTTGATAAACCAAAAGGAATGAGATCAACAGAAGCCGTCACACGAATCAAGCGGCTCTTTCATGCACAAAAAGCAGGACATGCAGGTACGCTTGATCCCCTTGCTTCTGGTCTTCTACCAATTGCATTGGGCGAAGCAACAAAAACTGTTTCCTACGTTATGCAAAACACAAAAACCTATCGTTTTCAAATTGCTTGGGGAGAAGAACGTTCAACAGACGATCTAGAAGGTAAAATAACTAGGGCATCTCTCAAACGTCCAACAGAAGCGGAAATACTTGCTCTTCTCCCTAAATATACAGGTGTTATTTTGCAAACACCTCCACAATTTTCAGCTATTAAAATTTCTGGTGACCGTGCTTATAATCTAGCACGTGAAGGTAAGAGTGTTGAAATTCCACCGCGCGAAGTTGAAGTAACTACTTTTAAATTAATAGACATGGCTACAAAAGAACGTTCTATCTTTGAAATAACCTGCGGAAAAGGAACCTATGTACGCTCGTTAGCACGCGATATGGGACGTGATCTTGGTTGTTATGGACATATTGCTGATTTAAGACGTATCGCAGTGGCACCTTTTTGTGAAGGTGATCTTATCACATGGGATACGCTAAAAACAGCCGAACTGAATAAAAGTGTAACAAATGAAAATGGTGCTTCTCCAAAAAGAAATTTTTCAGCACTCGATGCCCTTCTAATTGAAACAGGCGCTGCACTGGATTGCCTCTCTCATTATACCCTTAGCGAAACTCAAGCACAGAGAGTTATGATGGGCAACCCTGTACCTCTCTGTGATCAAAATGCACTTATTGATGAAGATGATGTATGTGTCATCTACAAAGACCAACTGCTTGCCATAGGCACTCTTAACAAAAACCAATTTAAACCAAGGCGGATTTTCACAACTTAATTCACTTTTTTATAACCGTCTATTTATAAAAAGGTATTTTTTTCTATCAATAAAGAAAATGAAGCTCTTTACTTATGCGCTAAATCTAATTTACTACCCTCATGGTAATTGGTCAGTAGAGGATTTTAAATGCATCTCATTAACGTGTGGTATTGTCTGCCGCTCAATCATACGGTGTACTCTTATACCATTTGGCATACGATTTAAGCGACGCAAAAGCCTATTTACCTCTGCATCTGCTTTTATGCGACGGTGATTATGACGCAAATAATCTACCCATGTTGGCATATGATATGCTTCCGTCCAATACTCAGGTCTTTCAAGATCGCGTAAAAGAACCCATTGACGAGCGCCATCACGTAAACGAATATGGCGACGACGTGTCATAACTTTGAGAAATTCTTCGAGATCACTTTCATAAATTTGATAATCGATCATGATCATGATCGGGCCGCTTTGTGCTTTTAAATCGAGTAAGAGCTCTGGTTCTCTGAAATGATCCAACGGATCAAAGTCTATCTGGAGAATTTCCTGAATTCTAAACTTTACTCCCGCAAGAGCTCCAAAAACCAAAAATATAGAACAAATACTCAAAGCGACTGCTGGAGAATAAGCATCAGCTAAAACTCCCCAAATTGCACTTCCAATAGCCATCCCCCCATAAAATGCCGTTTGATAAAGTGCTAAAGCACGCGCAACAACCCAGCGTGGTGTAGAAAGCTGTACAGATGTATTAAACAACGATAACACCAAAACCCAACATAAACCTGCAGGAAATAAGACAATATGGCTTATAATTAACGAACGACTCGTTGCCAAAAAAAAGCAAGAAAAGGCAAACCCAATAAATGCGCTTGCAACAATCGTTTCTGAGCGGAAATAGTTCCGTACAGATGAATTAATAATACCAGCTGCCATTGCTCCCAAACCAAAACAACCGAGTAATGTACCGTAAAGCAGTGCATTTCCCCCAAGAATTCTATGCACAACAATTGGCAAAAGTGCTAGAATCGAAATCGCTCCAAACCCAAAAAGGAATGCTCTAACCATAATATTAAGGAGATTGGGTGACATCGCAACATAACGCAAACCATCTGAGACAGCTCCTAAAAGTCTTTCCCGTGGCAACGTGTTGTGTTCATAACGTGGTCTCCAAAAAAACAAGGCACCAATTAAAGGAGCATAACTTATAGCATTAAATAAAAAAGCTGCAGCTGCACCCAAAGTAGCAATAATAGCACCACCAATAGCAGGACCTACACTCCGCATCAAATTAAAGCCGACACTGTTTAAACTAACGGCAGCAGGAATATTTTCCCTGCTAACAATATCTCCTATTGTTGCTTGCCAAGAAGGATTATAAAAAGCAGTTCCACACCCAATCAAAAACGTGGAATATAATAAAAGCCAAGGTGTTAGAAGGCCCACATAGGATAAAACAGTCAAACAAACTGATATAATCATCATTATAATCTGCGCACATAACATAATTTTGCGGCGATTAAAATTATCAGCCAATGCTCCTGCCATCAAAGAAAACATAACAAGTGGTAATGTTGTGGCACTTTGAACAAGCCCAACCATGGAGTGTGAAGAACTAATCAACGCCATTAACCATCCTGCTCCTACAGCCTGTACGAGTTGCCCTAAATTAAAAATGAGAGTAGATGACCATAAATTTCGAAATACCGAATTACGAAAAAGTTCTAATGTTGAAATGTTCTGCATCTTTTACCTCCGAATCGGTATTTTATTGTTTTTTGGTACTATCCGCACACTATGTAAATCAGCAATTTTTGTATAAAAAGGATGCATAATTATTCAAAAATAATTCTCATAAAAAATATTGCTAAAATTAATGTTCCAAAACAAAATCTCTTTTAAAAGAGAATCTTTAAAATATTTTCAAGGACTAGTATTTTAATCTTCTTTCCTATATAGATGCCAAAGCAAACAAGAGTCTTCAACTCTTTTTGTGTCATATCATAGACCCTCGCTGGACGACATCTCGGCAATGGGTGGCTTTTGTTCTTCATTTCTTGGAAAGGGTAACACGATGTCGATTACAGCTGAACGTAAACGCGCTCTTGTCGCAGAATACGCAAATAAAGTTGGTGATACAGGATCTCCAGAAGTGCAGGTTGCTGTACTTTCTGAACGTATTTCTAATTTAACTAACCATTTTAAATCTCACAAAAAAGATAACCATTCTCGTCGTGGTCTTTTGAAGATGGTGTCTCAACGTCGTCGTCTTCTCGATTATCTTAAAGGAATTGACCAAGATCGTTATCAGACACTTATAAGGAAATTGGGTTTGCGTCGCTAAGAGAAAAATATATGGGTGGTATTTTTACAAAAACCACCCATTTTTTCAACTTGCTGCTTTTAGTTAAAAACTTTAAAAACTGACTAATAATCATAATAGAGCAGGATTTCTAGTTGCATTGTATTTAAATGGCGGCTTACTCCTCTCTTCACGTGGAAAGACAGGAGTGTCTTTTGTCCTATCCATAGCTTTTTAATATGCTACGCAAAACAAAAATGTAAGCACTGGTCATTAAGGATAAAAAATGTTCAAAACGCACAAGATAGAAATTGAATGGGCCGGTCGGCCACTCACCATTGAAACAGGAAAAATAGCGCGTCAAGCTGATGGTGCAGTAGTTGCTACCTATGGAGAAACCATTGTTTTAGCAACCGTTGTATCAGCAAAAAATCCAAAACCAGATCAAGACTTTTTTCCACTCACCGTTAATTATCAAGAAAAATCCTACGCTGTGGGTAGAATACCTGGTGGTTACTTAAAACGTGAAAGCCGGCCAACAGAAAATGAAACATTGATTTCACGTTTAATTGATCGTCCAATTCGCCCTCTCTTTGCTGACGGTTATAAAAATGATACACAAGTCATTGTTTCTGTTATACAGCACGATCTCGAAAATAGTCCCGATATCCTCGCGATGATTGCGGCATCTGCAGCACTAACTCTATCAGGTGTTCCTTTCATGGGGCCTATTGCTGGTGCTCGGGTCGGCTACTGTAATGGACAATACGTTCTTAATCCTCACATCGATGAAATGCCAGAATCAAAACTTGATCTTGTTGTTGCTGGAACAGAAAGTGCTGTGTTGATGGTTGAATCAGAAGCACAAGAATTGCCGGAGGACATCATGTTGGGTGCTGTGATGTTTGGGCAAAAAGGCTTTCAGCCTGTTCTTGATGCTATCATAAAACTTGCCGAAGTTGCTGCGAAAGATCCACGCGATTTTGTTCCTGAAGATCTCTCTGATCTAGAAAAAATGATGCTGGAAATAGCCGAGCAGGATATACAAAAGGCTTACACAATTGCCGATAAACAAGAGCGTTATGCAGCAATTGATGCGCTAAAAACAGAAGTCACCAATAAGCTTATGCCAGAAATAGAAGAAGACTGTAAATTTAGTGCAGATCAAATTGCAACCGTTTTCAAACAATTGCAAGCAAAAATTGTTCGCCAAAATATTCTTGAAACTGAAAAGCGTATTGATGGACGCAATCTTTCAACAGTACGTTCCATCCAATCAGAAGTTAGTATTTTACCCCGCACACATGGATCTGCACTTTTTACTCGTGGAGAAACACAAGCAATTGTCGTTGCAACACTAGGAACCGGTGAAGATGAACAATATGTTGACTCCTTAACGGGTATGTATAAAGAGACATTCCTCCTTCATTACAATTTTCCACCATTTTCAGTAGGCGAAGTGGGGCGTCTTGGCACTCCTGGCCGCCGCGAAATTGGACATGGTAAATTAGCGTGGCGTGCTATTCATCCCATGTTGCCAACTAAAGAATCCTTTCCTTATACCATTCGTGCTGTCTCAGAAATTACTGAATCCAATGGATCTTCTTCTATGGCGACTGTTTGCGGCACTTCACTTGCTTTAATGGACGCAGGTGTTCCTCTAGCACGTCCCGTTGCAGGTATTGCCATGGGCTTAATCAAGGAAGGTGATCGTTTTGCTGTTCTTTCTGATATTTTAGGCGATGAAGACCATCTCGGAGACATGGATTTTAAAGTAGCGGGAACAAAAAATGGTATTACTGCCTTGCAAATGGACATTAAAATTGATGGTATTACTGAAGAGATTATGAAAATCGCACTTGAACAAGCCAAAGATGGTCGAATTCATATCCTTAACGAAATGGCCAAAGCTTTAACCAGTGCCCGTGCTGAACTTAGTGAATTTTCTCCACGCATCGAAGTTATGAACATTTCTGTTGATAAAATTCGAGACGTTATAGGCTCTGGCGGTAAAGTTATCCGAGAAATCGTTGAACAAACTGGAGCAAAAATCAATATTGAAGATGATGGAACAGTTAAAATTGCTTCTGCTGATGCTAAAACTATTGAAGCAGCAAAACGCTGGATCCATTCCATTGTTGATGAGCCTGAAGTTGGTTCTATTTACCAAGGAACAGTTGTAAAGACGGCAGAATTCGGTGCGTTTGTAAACTTTTTTGGCTCACGTGATGGGCTCGTTCATATTTCTCAACTTGCACCAGAACGCGTCACAAAAACAACAGACGTTGTTAAAGAAGGTGATAAGGTTTGGGTTAAATTAATGGGTTTTGATGAACGTGGTAAAGTTCGGTTATCGATGAAAATCGTCAACCAAAAAACTGGTGAAGAAATTACCTTTGATAAATCAATAAAAGAAGAGTGACCCTCCTTTTTGTTATGAAGTAAATTGCCATCCTAATATTAGAATGGCATTTTTCTTTGAAAGAGCCACATGTGTTACTGTTTTTGCCTTTTGAAAACCATGACCTCCCTCTTCCTAATCCAAGTCAATCTTGGTTGAGTTTTGGTTTAACAGAAATCCCTGCTCAAGAATGGGCACAAAATTTAAAAGTTATAACACCTTGGAAACCCGACTTTTTAAAATTTGCTAATGCTCAGTTTCACTGCTCTCCTCAAATAAATAAAGCCTTCACCTATGATGGTGCGCTTTTACATTTGAGCAAATATCGTGGTTTCAATCAAAATTGTTTTCTTGATTTATTAGAATGTGTAAAACCTAGAGGGTGGATTGTTATCGGTGGAAATAAAACTGCTGGTGCTGCCTCAATGATGAAATGGGTAAAAACACTTGTTCCCATCACCGGTAAATTGTCAAAAAACCATGGATTAGTCTTCTGGCTTCAAGTTCCACAAAAAGTAGAAAAACAAAATATTGCGCAGTTACGTTTACCAGCGCTCACTTTTGAAAATAAATTTCAAACTACCCCTGGCATGTTTTCGCACGGTCGGATTGATCCTGGATCTGCCGCACTTGCTCTGCATATGCATAAAGTTATTTCTGGAAAGACTGCAGACTTTGGTGCTGGCTGGGGTTTTCTTTCTTACAGTGCCCTTGAAAGAGGTGAAAAACTAACAACTCTCGACCTCTATGAAGCTGATTACAACGCTTTAGAAGCAGCCAAAAAGCACATAGAACACACAACAACTTCTTGCCCAGTTCATTTTTATTGGCATGATATTGTGCATGAACCGATCACAGAGCTGTATGACACAATTATCTCAAATCCACCGTTTCACACACAACAAAGTACAGATGTCTCGTTAGGAAAAAATTTTATTATAAATGCTGCAAAATACCTAAAGCCAGGCGGCAATTTGCTTATGGTTGCTAACCGCCACCTGCCTTATGAAACATTGTTAAAAGATGCTTTTCGCACGGTATCGATACATGAAAAGAACCATGGTTTCAAAGTTATCAAAGCACGCCGATAGACGATAGACGATAGCTTTAAAGAATAAAACGCGAAAGATCAATATCAGAAGCAAGATCACCTATAGATTGCCTGACATAAGCTGCATCAACTTTAAACGATGTTCCAGCTTTATCGGGTGCAGTAAAAGAAATCTCATCCAAAACACGCTCCATCACTGTTTGCAAACGGCGTGCCCCTATATTTTCAATCCTTGCGTTTAAATCCACAGCAATATCTGCTAAAGCATCAATCGCATCATCAGTAATTTCTAAATGAACCTCTTCCGTTGCCATTAAAGCAACATATTGCTTAATCAGACTGGCTTCAGGTTCCGTCAGAATACGCCGTAAATCTTCTCTTGTTAGAGCATTTAATTCCACGCGAATGGGCAAACGTCCTTGCAGTTCTGGCAATAAATCGGATGGCTTGGAAACATGAAACGCACCTGATGCAATAAATAGAATATGATCTGTTTTGATTTGACCATATTTTGTAGCAATCGTTGTTCCTTCAACCAAAGGCAAAAGATCCCGTTGAACTCCCTCACGCGAAACTGCAGCGCTTGCCCCTCCATCTCGGGTCGCAATTTTATCAATCTCATCAATAAACACAATTCCATCATTTTCAGCAACACGGAGTGCTTCTTGAATAATGTGATCTTGATCGAGAAGCTTTTCAGATTCATCATCAATAAGAGGTTTAAAAGCATCCTTTACTGTTGTTTTACGAACCTTTGTACGATTCCCCATTTTGCCAAAAATATCTGACAAATTCATAATTCCCATTTGCGCACCGGGCATACCAGGAATATCAAAGGTTGAAGCACTATTGCTATTATTATCGGTTATTTCAATTTCAATCTCTTTCTCATCCAATTCACCTTCCCGCAATTTTTTGCGAAAACTATCGCGGGTAGCGAGACTTGCTGTTTTACCAACAAGAGCATCTAAAACACGCTCTTCAGCATTAACGTGAGCTTTTACTTTAACTTCATCTCGTTTTTTTTCACGCACAAGAGAAATGGAAACCTCAACAAGATCACGAATAATCTGCTCAACATCACGTCCAACGTAACCAACTTCAGTAAATTTAGTCGCTTCTACTTTAACGAAAGGCGCTCCAGCAAGTTTAGCCAATCGGCGTGCTATACCTGTTTTACCAACACCTGTCGGTCCTATCATCAAAATATTTTTTGGCATAACCTCTTCACGCATTGGATCATCGAGCTGTTGCCTACGCCATCGATTACGTAGTGCAATAGCAACAGAACGTTTGGCATCATTTTGGCCAATAATAAAACGATCAAGTTCAGAAACAGTCTCACGAGGGGAAAATACAACACACATTCAAATAGCTTTCTCTAAAGAAGATAATTCTGCATCCAATGTTTCAATTGCAAAATGATCATTGGTGTAAACACAAATCTTGGCAGCAATATCGATAGCTCTACGAGCAATGGTTTCTGCATCCAAATCCATACCCATCAGGGCCCAAGCAGCCGAAAGAGCAAAATTGCCTCCAGAACCAATTGCCATAATCCCATCTTCTGGTTCTAAAACATCACCAAGCCCCGTTAAAGCTAAAGTTACTTTTTTATCAGCCACAAGCATCATTGCTTCCAGACGACGCAAATAGCGATCTGTTCGCCAGTCTTTTGCAAGTTCTACACATGCACGCATGAGCTGATCAGGATACTGCTCAAGCTTTGTTTCCAATCTTTCTAGTAAGGTGAAAGCATCTGCTGTAGCACCTGCAAAACCAGCAATAACCTCTCCACTCTTCCCAAGGCGACGCACTTTGCGTGCATTGCCCTTCATAATAGTCTGTCCAAGTGAAACCTGACCATCACCAGCCATCACCACTTTGCCACCTTTTCGTATAGTAATAATAGTTGTACCATACATTATGTCTGGCTTATGTTCTGCCATAAGGAAACTCCTTAATATTGATTTCTTTTCATCAAATGTAGAATCCAGTCATTATTGTCTTTATTTAAGAACATATATTGCAAAACACAATGATGAGCACAATTCAATTTATTAAATAAAAAATGATGTCATTGTTATCAATGCAAATTGGTGTTAAATAGCCTGTAAAAACAGTTTGCGTCTTGCAAAGGAAGAATGATGAAAAAAATAGCAATAGGAACATTAGGAGGAACAATTGCAATGGCTACTGACAATTTTGGCCAAATGCAACCAATATTGACTTCAGATATTCTCATCAAAAGTGTTCCTGAGCTAAACAACATTGCTAATATTCATGCGCAAACACTGACACAATTACCGAGTGGATCTTTATCTTTTAAAATTCTTTTTAAAATAATAGAGTGGGCGACGCAACAAATAGAAGCTGGCGCAGAAGGTGTTGTTTTAACCCAAGGTACTGATACGCTAGAAGAAACAGCTTTTTTTCTTTCTCTTTATTGGAACAAAGCGGAGCCGCTCATTATAACTGGTGCTATGCGTATACCCTCTGAAGCAGGAGCTGATGGACCAGCTAATGTTTTAGCGGCAACCCGTGTCGCCGCCCACCCCAAAAGCCGAAACAGAGGTGTTTTAGTTGTAATAAATGATACCATTCACTCACCTTATTGGGTTCAAAAAAACCATACTGTCAAAATTGAGACATTTCAATCAGGGCTAGCAGGCATTTTAGGCAGTATTTTGGAAGGGAAATTGGTTTATTTCAATGATAAAAATTTTTTCCCGACAACATTTGCTATTCCTCAAAACTTTGATCGTAAAATTGCTCTCCTATACTCCTCTTTATCCTCTGATACACAGTTAATGAAACTCTGCCTTGAAAGTGGGCATTATGATGGACTTGTTATTGCCGGCTTTGGATCAGGCCACTGCAGTTTTGAAGAAGCAGACATCGTGCGACAATATGCACGAAAAATACCAATTATTATTGCTAGCCGTACCTGCACTGGCTCAACAACTCGCATAACTTATGGCTATAAAGGTTCAGAAGTCGATATGATTGCTTCTGGCGCCCTCATGTCTGGTTATTTATCAGCAGTAAAAGCACGTTTACTTTTGTGGGCTTTTTTGGCACAAGGACTGTCATTGGCACAAATCAATGTACACTGGAACGACTGGACTATAAGTTAGCAACAAATTATCCATTATTTTTAAATCAAAGAGTCTATAAAATAAAATTTATTTGAATAAAAAACGGCTTGCTTTCCCATCCTTAATTTAATCAATTACTGTAGCAAAATTCTCGACTAATAACATGATTGATACGGCTCTCTCAAAAATTGATCAAGAAGATAACCTTGTCAAATCCATTTCCAATCGATATTCACCGTATCGTGTCTTTACTGCGCAAGAATGGTCTCAGTTTCGTGCGGATACACCGCTTACTTTAACCTTTGATGAAATTAAACGTTTACGCTCAATTGATGATCCCATTGATCTTGAAGAAGTACAGCGTATTTATCTTTCCTTATCGCGTCTCTTATCGTGCCATGTTGAAGCAGTTCAGGAACTTTTTCACAAGCGTCAGCAATTTTTGCATCAAGAAGAAACCAAAAAAACTCCCTTTATCATTGGGATTGCTGGTTCTGTTGCAGTGGGAAAATCAACTACTGCTCGTATTCTTCAAGAACTTTTGAAGCGCTGGACCTCCGGTCTTAAAGTGGATTTGATTACAACTGATGGTTTTCTTTACCCGAACGCTGTTTTACAGCAAAAAGATCGTATGCATCGTAAAGGATTTCCTGATTCCTATGATATTAAGAAATTACTTTGCTTTCTTTCTGCTATAAAAGCAGGTATTGGTAATATTAGTGCTCCACTTTATTCGCATTTGACCTATGATATTCTGGAAAATAAAACAATTATCATTGATCATCCCGATATCTTAATTGTTGAAGGAGTTAATGTATTACAAGTCAGCGATCTTCCTAAAGATGGAAAAATCATTCCTTTCGTTTCAGACTTTTTTGATTTCTCAATCTATGTAGATGCTGAAACAGAAATAATTCGTCGCTGGTACTTGGAACGCTTCAAGCGTTTGCGTAAAACAGCTTTTCAAAATCCTGAATCTTACTTTCACCGCTATGCACAACTCAACGAAGAGGAGGCTTCAAAAATCGCTGAAAATCTTTGGCAAACGATTAATTTTAAAAATTTACAAGAAAATATATTACCAACACGACTACGGTCTAACCTCATTTTACGAAAGGGAAAAAACCATTTGGTCGAATATGTTGCACTTCGACGACTATAAGGATTTCATAAATTATGCATTTACATCACATTCATTTTACCTCAACACGTGTTGATAATAGCTGCCCTATTTTTTTAGTAAACCAAAAAAATCTTTCAGATTTAGCTCTTGATTCATCAACAATAGCGTGGATGAAAGTTCATGGTTTCACTGGCAAAGCAGGAGAAACATTATTCATTCCTCACGAAACAGGACATTTAAAAAAAGTTTTATTTGGGCTTGGCAACGGTGATGAACCTTTTATTACAGGGCTTCTCGCTAAAAACCTTCCTGCTGGACATTGGCATTTAGAAGGCACAGCTTCCCATGAAATAAATAGCTATCTGGGATTGGCATTTGGAAGTTATCAATTCAATCGCTATCGCCAAAACCCTTCCTCGAAACCGTTGTCTATACACATTAACGATACGATTGATCTTGATGAGCTTCAACGAATTTATGAAACCGTATTTTTTGTTCGTAATCTCATAAATACCCCAGCTAATGATATGAATCCTGATGCCCTTGAGAAAGAAGCACGTCAACTTGGGAAAACCTATGGTGCTCAAATCCAAAGCATTTGTGGAGATGATCTTTTAATACATAATTTTCCTATGATCCATGCCGTAGGACGAGCCAGCAGTACTGCACCACGACTAATTGAGCTACACTGGGGGCAAGAAAATCATCCTAAAATAACGTTGGTTGGAAAAGGAGTAACCTTCGATACTGGAGGTCTCAATATTAAATCAGCTAATAACATGTTACGCATGAAAAAAGATATGGGTGGTGGTGCACATGTTTTGGGGCTGGCTAAACTTATCATGGATGCCAAATTACCCTTTCGTCTACGCGTACTGATTCCAGCTGTTGAAAATGCAATTTCTGCAAATGCTTACAGACCAGGAGATATTCTCCAAAGTCGTAAAGGTTTAAGTGTTGAAATTGGTAATACAGATGCTGAAGGTCGGCTTATCCTTGCTGATGCACTCACTTATGGCGATGAAGAAAGCCCTCAATTCATGCTGTGTATGGCTACTTTAACAGGAGCAGCTCATATAGCGTTAGGACCAGACCTTCCTGCATTTTATTGCAATGATTCACTATGGGCGCAACAAATTTCTCAATCTGCCCATTCTGTTTCCGATCCTCTTTGGCAAATGCCACTTTGGAAACCCTATCAAGAAATGTTATCATCGCCAATTGCTGACCTTAACAATGTAACTGGAAGTAGCTTTGCTGGCTCCATAATCGCTGCTTTATTTCTTAACTCTTTTGTTGAAAAAACCAAACATTTTGCGCATTTTGATCTTTATGGGTGGGTTCAAAAAGAAAAACCAGGCTATCCTGTCGGTGGCTCTGCACAGGCTATTCGTGCCTTGTATAACCTTTTTAAAAGTTAAGATTGACACAAAATATCCACAAAGATGGATAAGGCTGTAACTTTGAGAACGGTTGCTTATTGTCTTAAATTGTACTCAGTGCTTTATTTGAAAATAAAAAATCTTACAAATACAGTTTTTATGAGTCTGTTTAAAAGCAAAAGTCCCCCAATGGAAGGTAAATAGATGGTCTATAAAGATCCAAGGTTGCATGCATTCAGAAATGATCTTGCAGATAAGCGTCTTGAAGCAGAAGTTACAGCCCAATGCTTTGTTCAGGGTGAAAAGAAGCGCGTTAATACAGCTGTCACCGGACTTTTTAAAGAAAATAATAAAAACAGCGAAAGACAAACTGAGTGCTTATTAGGAGAAGAGCTCCTCATCTTTGAACAAGGAGAAACGATGTCATGGGGGCAATCACTCAAAGATGGTTATGTCGGTTATATTGATACAACAGTTCTTTGTACTTCAACAGTAAAACAGACACATGTCGTTTCAGTACCACGCACCTTTCAATATTTACAGGCTGACTTACGCAGTCGAATGGAATGCTCCTTATCCATGGGCAGCAAAGTAAGTGTCGTTGATGAAATTGAAGTCCGTGGTACGATGTATTCTATACTTGAAAACGGAAAAACTATCGTTAGCCATCATCTCAGCCCTATTGGGTGCGTGTACGAAGATTATGTTACAGCTGCAGAAACTTTTGTTTATACACCTTATCTTTGGGGTGGAGTCAGTGGTTTCGGGATTGATTGCTCTGGGCTTGTTCAACTCTCCATGATGATGGCCAACCAAATAGTTTTACGTGATACTGACATGCAGCAGACAACTATAGGAAAACAACTCAAAGACAGTGATACACTTCAAAGAGGTGACTTGGTTTTTTGGAAAGATCACGTTGCCATTATGATTGATCGTAAAAACATCATTCATGCAAATGGCTTCTCTATGAATGTTATGATCGAGCCATTGGAAGAGGCAGTTACGCGTATTGCTCAAAAACACCAATATCCCATAGAAAAACGCCGTCCAATTCCAGGAACATAAAACATAATATACGCTTTTATTTGAGCACAGCTAATAAACACCTCTACTACTATTATATTCTTTGATACATCCTTGCTGAAGTCTTTACAATAACCATGCTAATAGCAACTAGTTACAGACCGTATATGAACGAAAAACACTTTCAAAAGTTTACTTGTATCAAATTAAATTAGTCACATGCTCTTTTCTTAAATCTTATATTTAAGCATTCATTCAAAAATCTTTATCAAAATTCATGCGTTTTTTTGATATTGTGATAATTCATAAATCGAATTACTTAATAGTTTTCATTCAAGTAGGTATTTTTCAGACAACATAAAGGGATAATAATTCATTACGGAACAAGTAATTTAATATTATAAATTAATTTGTTGTCATATAAGTACGTTATAAATGATGGTTAAGCAATTAATTCACATAAAAAAATCTTTTTTATCAATACTCAAGCAAATAGATGATTCTTATCTGTAAGCGACATTGCCTTCTCAAAGCCCCATTAAAGAAGAAAGTTTTTTAATACTCGAATCAGTGGTTTGTCAGCATCAGGCATAGGATATTTATCAAGATCA
The DNA here is from genome assembly GCF_037070895.1 of Bartonella vaga. NCBI lineage: Bacteria > Pseudomonadati > Pseudomonadota > Alphaproteobacteria > Hyphomicrobiales > Bartonellaceae > Bartonella > Bartonella vaga. The sequence goes on along the minus strand of NZ_JAYMZK010000005.1, from coordinate 60,220 downwards.
CCAATAAAAACCCATTTTAAATTTTGCCCTTCTCGTCCTTGTGCAGTCCCCTCATAATGGTAACAAAGATACAAAGGCATTAAGAGATGAAATGTCTCATAGCCATGGCTTGCAAATGTTAAAGGCAACAAATCATTTTGCTGAACATGAATACCAAGTTCTTCTTCTAACTCACGAATCAATGATCCTTCGGGAGTTTCACCTTGTTCAACCTTTCCACCAGGAAATTCCCACAAACCAGCCAGTGATTTTCCTTGAGGACGCTCTGTAAGCAAAACATGATTATTTTGATCTAACAATGCACATGTAACGACAAGAAGAAGTGAACCTTTTACACGCATACCATCTCCCACAGGAATAATAAAAACAATCATCCCTTTTATAATACACCCTCACTCAAAAACGAAAGGATTAAAATACTTAACCCTCTCTGAGAAAATGTACAAGGATCCAATAAAAACTTATGGTGTACTAATTAACTTCTGTAATTACCGTTGATCATGATATACTCCTGCGTCAAATCACAAGACCAAACTGTCGCCTTACCACTACCTAGACCAATATCAACACGAATTGTGATGTGTTGTCCTTGCATATAAGCATCTATTGTTTCCTCACGATAATCAGGATCTCGTTCGCCATTAATTGCCAAACGATGTTCACCAAACCAAATCGTTAACAGATCACGCTCTACTTCAACACCTGCCTTACCAACTGCCATAACCACCCGCCCCCAGTTAGCATCTTCACCAGCAATAGCTGTTTTTACAAGTGGTGAATTTGCAATTGACAAAGCAATAGTCTTCGCGGCGTTATCCGTTTTAGCACCAGTCACGTTAACCTCAATTAAATGACGAGCACCTTCTCCATCACAAACAACTTGCAATGCTAACTCACGCAGAAGTCCATTCAATTGTTTCACAAATATATTATAGCGTGGATCATCTTTACGTGTAAGGCAAGGTGCCTTTACTTTTCCTGTTGCAAACATCATAAGTGTATCTGATGTTGATGTATCACTATCAACAGTAATCGAATTGAAAGACCCCTGAACCGCCTCTGATAACATAAATTGGAGCATATCTGGAGAAATCCTTGCATCGCTTACGACAAAAGATAGCATCGTCGCCATATCTGGCGCAATCATACCAGCACCTTTTGCAATCCCATTAATGGTAACAGTCTCTCCACCGCAATAAAATCTACGCGTAGCAAGTTTTGGAAATGTATCAGTTGTCATAATGGCTTTTGCTGCTTCTAACCAATTCCCTTCTTTTGCTATCTTCGCCATACGTGGTAAAAAACTTACAATACATGATGCATCCATTGGCTCCCCAATAACACCCGTAGAAGCTATGAAAATTTCATTTTCTTTCACCTGTAAAGCGCTCGCTGCTGCACATATAATCTCATTTGTTGTGTGCTTACCCTTGCGTCCCGTAAAAGCATTTGCATTCCCAGAATTAACAACAACTCCCCTAGCAATGCCATGAGGAAGCGATGCACGGCAATGCTCTACAGGAGCAGATGGGCATTTTGAACGCGTAAAAACACCCGCCACACTCGCTGGCTCATCAAATATAATAAAAAGAAGATCTGTACGACCTTTATATTTAATCCCGGCCTCAGCTACTGCTATCCGCACACCAGATAAAAGCGGAAGCTCCTGTATGTTTTTGGGAGATAAAGGAGATATTTTAAAAGCCACGGTACACTTTCCATACAAACAAGTAAAATTATTATAAGTAAATAATCTCTAATAAACACCTGTTAGACTTTTTGAATAAAACCTATCACTCAAAACACCCAGAAAAAACACTGTTTGCTTTTTGTTGCCCACTATTCCATGTCTTCTTCATCTGATGTTTCATCCGAAAGCGATGTTCCATTTTGATTGAATGATTGCATGAGCTTTACAACATTAGGATCAGGATATTTTACATCCATCTTGCTGCGCAATTCTACAATCAGGTTTTGGTAGCGCTCTTTTATCAACTGTGTACGCAAAATTTCCTTAATATCATCAAATAAAGGAGGTTGTTTCACACGGCGATCTTCTACCTTAATAACATGCCACCCCAAAGGACTTTCAACGGGCTTTTTAGTGTATGCGCCAACTTTTAAGCCAAAAGCAGCATCTTCAAAAGGCTTAACCATTTGACCATGGCTAAAATAACCCAGATCGCCCCCAACAGCAGCGGAGCCATCTGTTGAATTCTTTTTTGCAATCTCTTCAAAACTTTCGCCTTTAGCCAAACGCGTAATGATAGCTTCTGCTTCTTTTTTCGTTTCGACCAAAATATGACGTGCTTTAACTTCATCCTCTTTGGGTAAAGCTGCAACTTCTTGATTGTAACGGGCTTTCAAATCAGTATCTGAGATCTTGTCAACAACCATCTGTTTAAAATAAAGCTGCTGAAGAATATTTTCACGCATAACCGCCATACGCTTACCAAAAGCTTCAGTTTTATCTATGCCTTTATTAATTGCAGCTTTAGCAAGTGCCTGCATATCCAAATAAGCTTTTAAAACCATTACACGACGTTGTTCATCAGGAAAACGAGCTAACTTAGGATTTATTTCAAGTGCTAATTCATCTAATTGCCCTGCTGTAATATTCTTTCCATCAACTACTGCCATGACATGAGAAGGAGTAACTGTTTTTTGAGAAGTCTTCTCCAAAGTCGTTAAATCACTCGATGTAGAATTCAAGCCCTCCCGAGCCATCACCCCTAAACTCGTACTTGCCAATAAAGTTGACGCTAAAAATAACGTACTAAAGTTAAATTTCATAAATATACTCCTTAAGAATGACGACAGATCAAGACTCTAATTTATCATACCATTTTAATCTCTAAACATAGATAAATAAATCAGTAATTTTATTTTAAAAAGCACAAACTCTTCCCTTTATCTTAGTTTATCCCACCTTATTTAATATTAATAGAAAAAATTATAATATAAAAAAATGACATAGTTGTATCCTAAATTACTTTGTATTGTTTTGATTAAACAGCGTTACTAAAGTTGACACAGTGCACTTAGCCCCTTATCTCTATTTTACAATTAAATTGAAAAATTGCACACCAAACAAGTATACATCTGCGTCCAGCTATATTAAATACCTTAAAGGTTGTGGAGCATAGGGATAGCATATGAATTACCCAATGATGGTGACAAAAATTAAAAGAAAGGGCTAGAGATGGTCAGTTTAGGTGTCTTTGCACGTAAATTTTTTGGTTCAGCTCATGAGCGACGTCTCAAGGCTCTTCGCCAAAAAGTTGTACAAATTAATACCTTAGAAGAAGAGTTCATAAAATTAAGTGATGCGCAACTCCGCCAAAAAACTGATGAGTTTCGTAAACGTCTCGCCGCAGGTGAAACCGTTGATCTGCTCCTATCAGAGGCTTTTGCAACTATCCGTGAAGCAGCAAAACGTGTTTATGATATGCGTCCTTTTGACGTACAGCTAGTCGGTGGTATGGTGCTTCATGACTGCGGTATTGCTGAAATGCGCACCGGTGAAGGTAAAACATTAATGGCAACTCTGCCAATTTACCTTAATGCATTGGAAGGAAAAGGTGTTCACGTCGTTACAGTAAATGATTATCTTGCTAGTCGTGATGCTGAAAAAATGGGGAAAATATTTAGTTTTCTAGGTCTAACAACGGGTGTGATTCTACATGATCTGGATAGTGATGCCCGTCGGGCAGCCTACGCATGTGACATCACCTATGCAACAAATAATGAATTAGGTTTTGATTATCTGCGCGATAATATGGCTTTTGATCGTAGTCAAATGGTCCAGCGTGGACATCATTACGCAATTGTTGATGAAGTTGATTCGATCCTCATTGATGAAGCGCGCACCCCCCTTATTATTTCTGGACCTCTAGAAGATCGTACCGATTTCTACAACCTTATTGATACATTTATTCCTGTCTTAACTTCAGAAGATTACGAAATAGACGAAAAACAAAAAACAATAACCTTTACTGAAGCTGGTACTGAAAAAATTGAAAAAATGCTCAAACAAGCTGGGTATCTTAAAGGTGAAAGTCTATACGACGTAGAGAACATAGCCATTGTCCATCATGTCAACAATGCTCTAAAAGCCCATAAACTATTTATCCGTGATAAAGATTATATTATTCGCAATAATGAAATTGTTATCATCGACGAATTTACAGGTCGTATGATGCCTGGGCGGCGTTATTCTGAAGGACTCCATCAAGCCCTGGAAGCCAAAGAACATGTTACTATTCAACCAGAAAGCCAAACACTCGCTTCTATCACTTTCCAAAATTATTTTCGTATGTATAAAAAATTGTCTGGGATGACTGGAACAGCAACAACAGAAGCTGAAGAATTCAGTAATATTTATGGACTAGATGTTGTTGAAGTCCCCACAAACTTACCAATCCAGCGCCTTGATGAAGATGATGAAATTTATCGAACAGCAGAAGAAAAATATCGTGCTATTGTGCGCGATATCCATCAAGCACACAAAAAAGGACAACCTATCCTTGTTGGAACAACCTCTATTGAAAAATCAGAACAATTAGCAGAGCGTCTACGAAAAGAGGGCATTACCGATTTTAGAGTCTTAAATGCCCGCTATCATGAACAAGAAGCATACATAATTGCTCAAGCAGGGGTTCCTGGAGCTCTAACCATCGCAACAAACATGGCTGGTCGTGGTACTGATATACAGCTTGGCGGTAATGTTGAAATGCGTATTCGACAAGAATTGCAGGATATCCAGGATGAAGCCGAGCGAACAGCTAAAATTGAAGAAATTAAAAAAGATGTGCAGCAACTAAAAGAAACAGCATTAGCTGCTGGTGGTCTTTACGTTATCGCTACTGAACGCCATGAAAGCCGTCGTATTGATAACCAGCTGCGTGGCCGCTCTGGTCGCCAAGGAGATCCCGGCCGCTCAAAGTTTTTTCTCTCTCTTCAAGATGATCTTATGCGCATCTTTGGCTCAAATCGTATGGATGGCATGTTGCAAAAGCTTGGATTGAAAGAAAACGAAGCTATTACACATCCATGGATTAATAAAGCACTCGAAAAAGCACAAAAAAAAGTTGAAGCACGAAACTTTGAAATTCGTAAAAATTTGTTAAAATACGACGATGTCATGAATGATCAACGTAAGGTTATTTTTGAACAACGTATGGAAATCATGAATGCAGATGATTTAACAGAAACGATCCTCGAAATGCGTAACGAAGTGATTGAAGATCTCGTGGAATCCTGTATCCCGTCTGGAACATATTCTGAAAAGTGGAACGTGAAAGCTTTGCAAGAGGAAATTCACCAACTCTTTAATCTCAAGATTCCAATAGAAGAATGGGCAAAAGAAGATGGAATTGCAGAAGAACAAATTTTAGAGCGCATATTAGATGCAGTTACAAAACTTGAAAAAGAGCGAACTGAACGCTATTCTCCAGAAGTTATGGCTTATTTTCATAAAGCCATATTACTTGAGGCTATTGATACATTATGGCGTGAACATCTGGTGAGTTTAGACCATTTACGCTCTGTAGTTGGTTTTCGTGGTTATGCACAACGAGACCCACTAAACGAGTATAAGACGGAATCATTTGAACTCTTTCAAAGCATGCTAAGAAATTTGCGCAGAATTGTTACTTCAAAGCTCATGTGTTTTGAAATCATTCAGCAACCTACAGAACCGATCGTAGCTGAACAAACTGATGCTAATTCTTCTGCCTTTAAAGATCAAAATAAAGAAAATAGTTCAATCGTATGGGCGCAATTACAAAAAAATAAGTTTTCTAATCCTGAGAACCGTGATCCGAATGATTCAACCACATGGGGAAAAGTTGGACGTAATGAACGTTGTCCTTGTGGTTCAGAGAAAAAATACAAACACTGTCATGGAACCTTCGTTTAAAAAAATAAAAATTAAAAAGATGAATAAAAAGCGAAACTATGAACAAGATTTACGCGCTGCAGGTCTAAGAGTAACACGTCCAAGACGCATTATTCTGGATATTTTGACTGCTACAAACGACCATCCAAATGCGTTTGAAATTTTCCAGCGTGCCCACAAAATCGATTCTAGTATTTCACTATCAACTGTCTATAGAACTATGAAAACATTAGAAGGAAACGGGACAATTCACCGCCACACTTTTAGTGGTGGACCGTCTCGTTTTGAACAAGCAGATAGACAGCACCATGATCATCTCATTGATGTAGAAACAGAGCAAGTCATTGAATTTCAGTCCGATGTCATTGAAAAGCTGCAAGAGGAAATCGCAAAATCTCTTGGCTATGATATTATTCACCATCGTCTTGAACTTTACGGGAAAAAACAAAAATCTTAAATAGCTGGCGTTATATGCATAATCAAAAAATGCCTTACAAAAATAAAATTTTATACAAGTTTATCTTAAAAACTTGGAGTTCTCGTTGGCAAAAAAGTTTTTCTGCTTTATTACCCCCTTTTATTTGATGCTATAAAGCAATTAATTTCTAGTATTATAACAAATTAGGCCGATATTATCATGGTTTCTTTGCCAAAAGATCGCATAAGACAGCTTGAAAAGCGTTTTGAAATAATTGAAAATCAAATGATTAAAAACCCAAGTGCTGAATCATATGTAAAATTAGCTTCTGAATATGCAGAATTACAGCCAATTATTAATTCCATACGAGCATTAAACATTCTTTATATAGAGGTTTCAGAACTGGAAACGATAATCAATGATAAACTAACAGATATGGAAATGCGTAACCTCATCCAAGAAGAGATGCTATTGCTATGTCAGAAAATAGAGAAACTTGAAAAAGAACTACAGATTCTCCTTTTACCCAAAGATGTTGCTGATGAAAAAAGTGCTATTGTTGAAATTCGAGCAGGAACAGGTGGATCAGAAGCAGCACTTTTTGCTGGTGATCTTTTTCGTATGTATGAGCGTTATGCTGATACCTATAACTGGAAAGTTGAAGTAGTTTCTCTTAATGAAGGAGAAGTTGGTGGATATAAAGAAATTATTGCTACCATTTCAGGTAAGGGTGTCTTTTCTAAACTGAAATTTGAATCAGGTGTGCATCGTGTGCAACGTGTCCCTGAAACAGAAACAAGTGGACGTATCCACACGTCTGCTGCAACCGTTGCAGTGCTTCCAGAGGCTGAAGAAATTGATATTGAAATTCGTCCAGAAGATATTCGCATCGATACAATGCGTGCTTCTGGAGCAGGAGGACAGCATGTCAATACAACTGATTCAGCTGTTCGTATCACACATATTCCAACAGGAATTATGGTTGTACAAGCAGAAAAATCACAGCACCAAAACAGAGCACGTGCACTCCAAATTTTACGTGCACGCTTATTTGATATCGAACGACAAAAAGTGGAAAATGAACGTTCCGCTTCCCGTAAAAGCCAAGTGGGTTCTGGCGACCGGTCAGAGCGTATCCGTACCTATAATTTTCCTCAAGGACGTGTCACTGATCATCGTATTAATCTCACTCTGTATAAGCTTGACTACATATTAGAAGGAGGTCTTGATGAACTTATTCATGCACTCATATCCAATCATCAAACAGAACTCCTTATGGAAATGAGTAATAATGGATGAACAAGAACTCTCTCAACAATATCATCCGACAAACCCAAAAAAGATTATATACTCAAGGAATTTCTGAAGCCAATCTTGATGCAAAAATACTAGTCGAATGGATAACAGGTACAAATGCATTTGACAGAATTTCTCAACCAAACCTTTGCCTATCTTTTGAGCAAGCAACACAATTAGAGCAAGTTGTACAACGACGTATTTCTGGTGAACCTGTCTACCGCATTATCGGACGACGGGAATTTTATGGCATATCTCTCGAGCTATCTCAAGATACGTTAGAACCACGTTCTGATACAGAAATACTTGTAGATCTTATTTTACCCCACCTTAAAAAATATGTAAAAAACTCAGAAAAAACAACACTACTTGATATGGGGACAGGAAGTGGAGCTATTGCTATTGCAATTCTTAAACAAATTCCCCAATCCTATGCAGTGGCGGTCGATATCTCTGAAAATGCTCTTAAAACAGCCACAAAAAATGCAGAGAATGCAAAAGTTATAAATCGCTTTACACCTCTTCTCAGCGATTGGTTTGATTCTGTTACAGGTCAATTTGATCTCATTATTTCCAATCCACCCTATATTCCAGAAGCAGATATTAAAAACCTTGCAAAAGAAGTGCGTCTGCATGATCCATTGCGCGCACTGATCGGAGGAAAAGATGGTCTTGATTTTTATAGAAAGCTCGCTCGTGAAGCAGAAAAATATTTAAAAACAAAAGGCTATGTTGCTGTTGAAATTGGCCATTCTCAAAAAAAAGAAGTTTGCGACTTATTTGAAAAAAGTGGCTTCACGTGTTTAGAAATGCGCAAAGACCTCAGCGGGATACCCCGCGCACTTCTCTTTGAGTGCTACCACTAAAATTCCCAATCATCATCCGTGGTAGAAACCGCCTTGCCAATAACATAAGAAGAGCCAGACCCTGAAAAAAAGTCATGATTTTCATCAGAACTGGGCGACAAAGCTGCTAAAATAGCGGGGTTAACACGGCAAACCTCAGGCGGAAAAAGACCTTCAAAACCCAAGTTCATTAAGGCCTTGTTTGCATTATAATGAAGAAAAACCTTAACATCTTCGGTTAGCCCGATAGGATCATAAAGATCTTCAGTATATTTGCATTCAATATTATAAAGATCAAAGAGCAGGTTAAAAGCAAAATCTTTAATTTCCTGCTTTTTGACTTCATCAAGTTTTGCAAACCCCACTTGAAATTTATAACCTATATAATAACCATGGACAGCTTCGTCACGGATGATAAGCCGAATTAAATCAGCTGTATTGGTTAACTTAGCACGACTTGCCCAATACATAGGCAAATAAAAACCGGAATAAAATAAAAAGCTTTCCAACAAAGTCGAAGCAATTTTTTTCTTGAGCGGCTCATTTGCTTCATAACGCTCAAGCACTAGTCTTGCTTTTTTCTGTAAATAAATATTTTCTTCTGACCATCTAAATGCTTCATCGACTTCTACCGTTGAACATAAAGTTGAAAAAATAGAGGAATAAGAACGTGCATGAACTGCTTCCATGAACGCAATATTTGTCAACACTGCCTCTTCATGCTCTGTTATCGCATCAGCCATAAGTGAAATAGCCCCTACGGTATTTTGAATCGTATCTAGAAGGGTTAATCCCGTAAAAACGCGAATCGTTAACCTGCGCTCTTCCTCTGTCAAACTTGACCATGAAGGAATGTCGTTAGAAAGTGGAATTTTCTCAGGCAACCAAAAATTTCCAGTTAAGCGGTTCCATACTTCAAGATCTTTCTCATCATGCAATCTATTCCAATTTACAGCACTCACAACAGGATTTTTTGTTGTAATCTTTGTCATACAATTATCTCCTATAGGCTGCATGAAACACAGCCGTCCACTTCTGTTCCACTCAATGCTACTTGCCGCAACCGTATATAATAAATGCTTTTTATACCTTTTTTCCAAGCATAGATTTGGGCGCGGTTAATATCACGCGTAGTGGCAGTATCGGGAAAAAACAAAGTTAATGAAAGACCTTGATCGACATGTTGTGTGGCAGCAGCATAAGTATCAATAATTTTCTCAGGACCAATCTCATAAGCATCCTGATAAAAACTCAAATTTGTATTATCCATGTAAGGAGCAGGATAATAAACACGTCCAACTTTTCCCTCCTTACGAATCTCAATCTTCGAAGCAATCGGGTGAATAGAAGATGTCGCATAATTAATATAAGAAATCGATCCTGTAGGAGGAACAGCCTGCAAATTACGGTTATAAAGCCCGTACTCAACAACTAAATTCTTGAGTTCCTGCCAATCCTTTTGATCTGGTATAACGATATTACTACGCGCAAAAAGCTCTTGTACAATATTAAATTGTGGTTTCCATTCTTTCTCAATATATTTTTCAAAAAAACGCCCATCCGCATACGCTGACTTTTCAAAGCCTGCAAACATTTCCTGACGTTCGCGAGCAATTAAATTGGAAGCACGGATTGCATGATAGGTCACTATATAAAAATAGATATTAGTGAAATCAATTGCTTCTGGAGATCCATAATAAATCTTTTCGCGCGCTAAAAAACCATGCAAATTCATTTGTCCCAAACCAATCGCATGACTTTCAGCATTGCCTTTCGCGATAGAAGGCACACATGCAATATCGCTCATATCGGAAACAGCAGTAAGAGCCCGAATAGCAATCTCCACTGTCAACCCAAAATCACGACTTTCCATTGCTTTTGCAATATTCATGGAACCAAGATTACAGGATATATCATTTCCAACAGTGCGATAAGTTAAATCCGTCTCTAATTCACTCGCCTCACTTACTTGCAAAATTTCTGAACATAAATTGCTCATACTTATACGTCCAGCTATCGGATTATCTCGGTTAGCGGTATCCTCAAATAAAATATAAGGATAACCTGACTCAAACTGAATTTCTGCTAATGTTTGGAAAAAGACACGTGCACTTATTTTCTTTTTACGAATCTTTGCATTATCAACGAAAGATCTATAATGCTCCGTCAAAGAAATATCGCTAAAGGGTTTTCCTGTAACACGCTCAATATCATAAGGTGAGAATAAATACATATCCTCATTATTACGCGCAAGCTCAAATGTAATATCAGGAATAACCACACCAAGCGAAAGAGTTTTAATTCTGACTTTCTCATCAGCATTCTCACGCTTGGTATCTAAAAACTTCATAATATCTAAATGATGCGCATGTAAATAAACAGCACCTGCTCCCTGCCGCGCACCAAGTTGATTTGCGTAAGAGAAAGAATCCTCCAAAAGTTTCATCACAGGTAATACACCTGAAGACTGATTTTCTATTTTCTTGATTGGCGCCCCTGCTTCCCGCAAATTTGTCAAACAAAGCGCCACACCTCCACCACGTTTTGAAAGTTGCAAAGCTGAATTGACCGAGCGGCCTATCGATTCCATATTGTCCTCAACACGCAACAAAAAACACGAGACTAATTCGCCACGTTGCCTTTTCCCCGCATTCAAAAATGTTGGTGTTGCAGGTTGAAACCTACCTGAAATAATTTCATCTACAAGACTTTCAGCAAAAGCTTTATTCCCTTGTGCTAAATATAAAGCAACAAGACATACACGATCTTCATAACGCTCAAGATAGCGCTTTCCATCAAAAGTCTTCAGTGTATAGCTAGTATAGTACTTAAATGCACCCAAAAAAGTGGGAAAACGGAATTTAAATGCATAAGCACGCTTAAAAAGTTTTTTTACAAAAGAAAAATCATAAAGTTCAAATAAAGTTTTCTCGTAATAACCTTCCTCTATCAAATAATCTATTTTTTCCTTAAGATTATGAAAAAAAACCGTGTTTTGATTAACATGCTGGAGAAAATACTGCCGTGCAGCAAGTCGATCCATATCAAATTGAATATGACCATTTTCATCATAAAGATTAAGCATTGCATTCAACGCATGATAATCCATGACTTGATCTGATTTTTGCGATTGTGCTATACTAATTGTTTCCAAAATCTTTTTAATCCCTTCTTAACACAAATAACGTCCTCATCAGTTCCACGCAATTCAAAACGATAAAGACAAGGCACAAAACATTTTTCAGCGATGATCTTACTCGCTAAATTATAGTAGCGACCAAAACTACGATTCCCACCACCAATAACACCACGAATTAACTTGCGGTTATCTACTTCATTGAGGAAACGAACAACTGCCTTCGGCACAGCCATTCTCCCTTCACCATCTGCATATGTAGGAACGACTAACACATAAGGCTCATCAACTAACGCAAACGGTTTTTTTTTATCAATCTTGAAGAATCGTTGACCAAGCTGAGAGACAAAATGCTCAGTATTGCCCGTTACACTCGAATAATAAACAACAAGGCCCATTAAGCACAAAGACCACTAATCATATCTGGCCTAAAACCAGACCAATGACTTTCACCACAAACAACTACAGGAACTTGACGATATCCCAGAGATTGAACAAAAATATATGCTTGCTCATCGCGGGAAATATCCACAACACGATAATTAAGGCCTTTAGCATCAAAGGCACGACATGTAGCGTCACATTGTACGCAAGACGGTTTGCTATAAATAGTGATAGGCATATTTCTCAACTTTCAAAATTCTCCAAAATTAACCACCAAAGGTCTAATTCTGATAACTTTATAGATACTCAATAATAAAACAGCAATCGTATACAAACACATATGGCTATACTCTTGTTCAAACGATACACAGCTTCCCGAACATAACTGAAATCCCGATCAATTAATTTGAAAATTATAATCAGAATAACTGATTATCCTGCAACTTAAATGGTAAAGCCCCCTAATTATAAAATAATCTTTTGTCTGCATCACAACTCCCTCCAGCTGTTTAAAAAATCAACGCCCCCCCCAACAGCCGCTTCCTAATACCTTGAGTTTTACTCTATCCACGAAATTAACTTAACAAAAACGAAAGGAAATTTCCCCAAAAGAGACACTCCAGTAAGAATACTGCTCTACTCTTTAGCAAATAAACTCTTTACAATTACATTAGGGAAACAACTTAGACACCAAACGAAACACTCTAATACCCTCACTTGTGCCTATTTAGAATCACCAATCATTTTGATACTATATATAGTATACACACTCTCTCTTTCGTCAAGGAGAATTCAACCATTATTTTGAATTTTCCACGATCTTCCCACTGAAATCCCGAACTCCAAAAACATATGTAATAATATAACATTTTGTTGACAAATGTTATATTATTACATAACTTTCGAGATAAATAATTTAAATGGTATAAATTTATGGGTCTGCATTTCGATAGTGCAACATTAGGTTATGCAAATAGGATAGCAATAAAAAGCTTTTCAGCAAAGTTAAAATCCGGCTCGTTGGTAGCAATAACAGGTAATAATGGTGCTGGAAAATCAACGCTACTGAAAGCCAGCGCTGGGCTCATCAAACCTATCAAAGGAAAAATTACAAAACCTAATAGAAGCCGAATTGCTTATCTCGCTCAGCAATGCGAAATAGATACAGCATTTCCAATTGACGTAAAAACGCTTATAAAAATGGGACTTTGGTCTTTTTGTGGATTGTGGAAGAATCAGCGCCCTTATCACTCTAAAATTCAAAACGCACTTGAAATGGTTGGGCTTACAACACTCACTTCCCGTTCACTTGACACACTATCAAGCGGTCAATTGCAACGCGCCCTCTTTGCGCGTATTATAGTACAAGATGCTGACATTATTTTGCTCGATGAACCCTTCAATGGTGTAGATAGTAGTACCCAAAAAGATCTTCTTGCATTGATTACACACTGGCAACAACAAGGACGGACAGTGCTTACAGCACTCCATGACCCTCTTATTGTGCAAGAATATTTTCCAAAAATTATTCAAATTAATAAACAAAACGCCTTTTATGGAGAAACAGCACAATTCTTTCGTGATGACATTCATCACATTATACCAGCTCTCACGCCTAACTCTTTTCATATCAATGCACCAAAACAACATTTTCCTATCAATGATTCTCGCTCTATTAGGTTATAATACGTGTACGCATTTTTTCTTGCTCCCTTTGTTGATTTCCATTTTATGCAAAACGCCCTTATCGGTTCAATCCTCTTATCCATCAGCGCCTGTCCTGTTGGTGTATTTTTGATGTTACGCGGAATGAGTTTAACAGGAGACGCGATATCCCACGCCATTCTTCCCGGTGTTGCAGTTGCTTTTCTTTTTTGTGGCTTCTCGCTCATATCTATGACACTTGGCGGCATCTTAGCTGGTATTATTGTTGCTTTAGCAACTGCCATGATGTCTCGAAATAGCTTCCAGAAAGAAGACGCGCCAATGACAGTCTTTTATCTTATTGCCCTCGCGGTAGGCGTCATTATTGTTTCACTTAAAAACTCAAAGATTGAAATGCTTCATCTTTTATTTGGCTCTGTGCTTGCCATTGATACACAAGCTCTCTGGTTGATCACCACTATAATGCTGATCACAATGTGCAGTCTCTGTATTTTCTGGCGTGCACTCGTATTAGAAAGCTTTGACCCCTTATTTTTTAAATCGCTCTCTCCATTGAGTAAATATATTCATATATTATTGCTTGGACTGGTCGTATTGAATCTAGTCGGGGGCTTCCAATCATTAGGAACTTTACTTTCTGTCGGCATTATGATGATTCCAGCTATTACAGCTCGTTTTTGGCTTTCGCATTTAAGCTCTATCTGCATACTTTCCATCATTTTTGGAATCTCTGCTAGCATATGTGGCTTATTACTTTCTTTTCATCTCTCGCTTCCATCCGGCCCTGCTATCATCATTGCCGCAGGATTTATTTATCTCTTTTCCTGCTTCATAAGTCCACGCGGTTTTATTGTAGCATGGTTTCCCCACCTCTTTTATACATCCCCCCCTGCCTTAAGGAAATAACGTGCCTAAACTCATTCACCAATTTATTATAATTGGAAATCTTTTATTGCTTTCCCTTTTTTCATTTTCTGCTTCTGCACATAATGCACATAATAAGATTAGAGTTATCGTGAGCTTTTCTATTCTTGCAGATTTAGTAAAAAACGTAGGAGGCAACTATATTTCTATGACCACTCTTGTTGGCCCAAATGCAAATACCCATATTTATGAACCGACCCCCCGTGATGCTCAAGCTCTTAAAAATGCTCATATTATTTTCATCAACGGACTTCATTTAGAAAGCTTCATTGACCGTCTCATCACGGCAAGTGCTACAAAAGCGCTTCTTGTCAAAGCTAGCGCCAACATTCCTCTTCTCGAAACTAAAAATCAAAAGCATACTAGCCAACAACATAACCACCATAGCGGCGTAGATCCACATGCTTGGCAGACCATCCCGAATGCTGAAATTTATGTAAAAAATATTGCCACCGCTTTCTGTAAAATAGATCAACAATCCTGTGCAAGTTACAGAAAAAATGCTGAATCTTACATAAAAAAGCTTAAAGTAGTACAAGAAACACTTAAAGCAAAGATTGCTACCATTCCAAAAAATAAGCGTACCATTATCACATCTCATGACGCCTTTGGCTATTTTGCCCAAGAATATGGATTCACCATCCTTGCACCCCAGAGCGCTTCAACAGAAACTGAAGCAACTGCAGCTAACGTAGCCAAACTTATCAAACAAATTAAAAAAAATAAGGCGGCTGCACTGTTCGTTGAAAATATCTCTAATCCCCGTCTTATAAAGCAAATCGCAAAAGAAACAGGTTTAAAAATTGGTGGCACACTGTATTCTGATGCATTGTCAAATGAAAATGGCCCGGCTGCAACTTATCTCGATATGATGGAACATAATGTTAAAACTATTATTGATGCGATAACAAAACACTAAGAAAAATCTACAAAAGAAAAGCTAAAAATTAGCAAAATCACAGTGGTCAAAATTTACAATGTTACAAATTGCGATAAATCGGTATTTTATGCTGAGATCGTTTATGAATAACAAATTATACTAAGTAGATGATAAAATAACCGGGGTTATGAATAGCTTTGTCGCTTATTCCATGCCTAAAAGTCATAATGTTTTGGAAAAAAATAAATGCGACAACTCAAAAAGCGTTTCTTAATTTTAGCTTCCCATATTGAGTTTAAAAAATTTTTAATTGTCCGTTAAAAAAACTGAAAAAGCAGCTTGCGTAACTAGACCCTACATAAATCGAAGTATAGAAAAGCTGATTACTATAAATGTTTTGCAAAAACCACGTATTAGTATGAATGGATCTTACAATTTTAATCCAAATTTGGTTCAAAAGGCAGCGTTAAATCACACATTAGCATCTAAAATAATCTAAAATGTTGCATAAAAATAGTCGGCATTTTCAGTTATTTAAAAACAGAAAACTACTAAAAATAAATCTTAAAGACGTTTTAACAAACAATTAGAACTCACATTAGTTGGCTAAAAATTTTGACTTTTTTAAAGAATATTTCTTCTTAACATTTCCGTTATACTCACAAAAAATATGATTTAGCGGGCGTTATTTTAAAACTGTTTTTATCTTTGCCCATATGCTTTGATCATTTAAAGAAATTTAATTTTATCAACCACCTATAGTGACCATATTAACACACGATAGCTATCATAAAGGAAAAACCAATAAATCTAAACAAATTCGTTTGACCTTTTGATGGTTCCTGTTTAAATGAGCCAACATATTTCTGAAACAAAACTGTCATGACATGTTCATTTGTAATACTATAAATCTAGGGGAAATCTGTATTCCATTACTTCAGAAAGGGTGAAGCATGAGTCGTTTTTATCTTTCTATAGCAGCATTTACGGTTGCTATAAGCATGACAACAGCGGGTTTTGCACAAACAGAAATCAGCTTTTGGCATTCTATGAGCGGCGAGCTAGGAAAACAAACTGAAAGCCTGATTAGCAATTTTAATGCCAGTCAATCTAAATACAAAGTTGTTCCTTCATTTCGTGGTGAATATGAAGAAGGCATGGTTTCACTCATTTCTGCGTTTCGTGGAAGAAAACAACCAGTTCTTGCTCAAATCTATGAGATTGGAACTGGAACAATGATGGCAGCAAAAGGTGCGATTTATCCCATTTATCAACTTATGGCTGACGCAAAACAAGAATTCAATCCTTCGGATTATTTGCCTGCTATCAGCGGTTATTACTCCGATATTCAGGGACGAATGCTGTCTATGCCATTTAATGCTTCAACGCCAATTCTTTATTACAATAAAGATATTTTTAAAAAAGCAGGACTTGATCCAGAGCAGGCACCTAAAACATGGAAAGACATAGAAAATTTTTCAAAAAAAATTCTTGAAACTAAAGCAGCAAGCTGTGGCTTTACAATGGCTTATGCGTCTCAATGGATTGGTATAGAAAATTTTTCAGCATTACATAATGTTCCTTTTGGGACGAAAGAAAATGGTTTTAGTGGACTTGATTCAGAGTTAACCTTCAATGGCCCCTTACAAGTACGTATGTGGACAGATCTAAAAAAATGGTCTGATCAAGGTATTTTTCATTACGGAGGTCCGGCTGGAGCATTAGATGCAACGCCAATGTTTATGACGCAAAATTGCGCAATTTTTATACAATCTTCAGGATCTCGTGCAGGAATTCTTTCCGAAGCGCAATTCAATGTTGGGTTTGGTATGCTACCATACTATGATGATGTAGAAGGTGCACCACAGAATTCAATTATTGGTGGTGCTTCTATTTGGGCTTTAAGAGGTCATACTCCTGAAGAATACGCAGGGGCAGCTGCTTTCCTTAAGTATATTTCAAGAGCAGATAATCAAGCTAAATGGCACCAGATTACAGGTTACCTTCCAACAACAATAGCTGCTTACGAATTGAGCAGAAAACAACATTATTACGATAAAAACGTCGGTGCAGATATTGCCATTAAACAGATCACTCTCAATTCACCAACAGCTAACTCAAAGGGTATAAGGTTCGGTAATTTACCACAAATTCGTTCTATTCTTGATCAAGAACTAGAAGCTGTCCTCAGCGGCTCCAAAACGCCAAAAGATGGATTAGATGCAACTGTGAAACGTGGCAATAAACTCTTACGTGAATTTGAAAAAGCCAATCATTAAGATTTCATTATTATAATTAGCTATTTAAAATCTAATAAAACAATTTAGTCCTTTTTGTTCAACTTTCTAAAGTCTCTGTATTTAAAAGCCTTACGAATGCAAGAAAAACACGCGTATTTTAAAAATAAACTAATTGCTTATTGGCTGCTTTTTCCTCAGCTTATTGTGACTTTTTTATTTTTCTTTTGGCCCGCTGCTCAAGCGATAAAATCGTCCTTCGAACGTCAAGATCCTTTTGGATTTACAACAACCTTTATTGGTTTTGAAAACTATGTGGCTGTTCTCTCTGATTCTTCTTACCTTCAATCACTTCTCACAACTGCAATATTTTCCATTTCGGTTACTGTCGTTTCAATGACGATATCACTTCTTTTAGCTGTCTGTGTAGATCGTGTTATCCGTGCAAAAAAAGTCTACACAATGCTATTAATTTGGCCTTATGCCGTTGCTCCTGTATTGGCAGGTATATTATGGTTGTTTATCTTTCACCCAACTATCGGAATTATCCCTTTTCTTCTTGAAAAAATAGGTATTATATGGAATTATCGCATTAAAGGCACTCAAGCGATGATCCTTATTGTGATTGCAGCTAGCTGGAAACAGATCTCCTATAATTTTCTCTTTTTTCTCGCAGGGCTCCAATCTGTTCCACGTTCCCAAATAGAAGCAGCGGCAATTGATGGCGCTGGTCCTTTTAAACGATTTTGGAGCGTGGTTTTTCCGCAAATTTCACCGACTACCTTTTTTCTTCTCATCGTCAATATCCATTATGTTCTGTTTGATACATTTGGTATTATTGATAATATAACCTCTGGAGGCCCTGCTCGTGCAACAAGCGCTCTTGTTTACAAAGTATATGAGGATGGCTTTAAAAACCAATTAATTGGTGCATCAGCAGCACAATCAACAATATTGATGTTAATGGTTATCGTATTAACTTTCATTCAATTTCGCTGGATTGAACGTCGCGTGCAATATTAGGAAGCCAAATTATGGTTGAAAATCGCCCTATTTTGAAATTTCTAACCCACCTTACCCTTATGGTTGGTATTGTTATTATTTTCTTACCGGTTTATGTTGCTATCATTGCATCAACTCACAGTTCAGCAGCATTTAATTCAGGAACGCTTCCTCTTTTACCAGGAAATTCTACGCTAGAGAATTACAAAACAATCTTCGGTGATGGCCTTGTACAGCTCGGTCTTCCTAAGCTGTGGCCACTCTTAATGAATTCCCTCATTATGGCACTTGGTATTAGTATTGGAAAAATTATTATTTCACTCTTTTCTGCTTATGCAATCGTCTATATGCGTTTCCCGTTCCGAAAAACTGCTTTTGCCCTTATATTTATCACCTTGATGCTTCCTGTTGAAGTTCGTATTATTCCAACATATGCAGTCGTTGCTCAGTTAAGCATGATAAATACTTATGGAGGAATGATTATCCCGCTCATTGCATCTGCAACGGCTACATTTTTATTTCGCCAGTTCTTTTTAACTGTCCCCGATGAACTTTTAGAAGCCGCACGTGTTGATGGTGCCGGCCCATTCAAATTTTTCAAAGATATTCTTCTTCCCCTTAGTAAAAGCAATATCGCCGCTTTATTCATCATTATGTTCATTTATGGGTGGGTACAGTATCTCTGGCCTCTTATAGTCACAACTGATCAAAATCATCAAACTATTCTTATTATTTTAAAACAGCTTATTGTTGAATCACTTCAACACGACCCTCAATGGAATCTGCTCATGGCCGTATCTGTCGTTGCTATGGTACCACCGGTTCTTGTTGTTATCTGCATGCAGCGGCTTTTTGTTAAAGGCCTAATTGAAACGGAGAAATAACTGTGGCCATAATCCAGTTATCAAATATAAAAAAACAATATGACAACGGCATTCTAGTCATTGATGGTTTGAATTTAACTGTCACAGATAAGGAACTTCTTGTCCTTGTTGGTCCTTCGGGATGTGGAAAATCAACCCTACTACGCATCATTGCAGGACTTGAACAAGTTACTTCAGGTGAGCTTTATATTGATAATGAGCGTATCAATGAGCGTGAACCAGCTGATCGCGACATTGCTATGGTTTTTCAGAATTATGCACTTTATCCCCATATGACAGTTCGTGGAAACCTAGAATATGGTCTTAAAAATCGAAAAACGCCTAAAGACGAAATAAATAAACGTATCACATATGCTGCAAAACTTTTGCAAATAGAGCCATTTTTAGATCGTAAACCACGACAATTATCAGGAGGACAACGACAGCGTGTTGCAATGGGACGCGTGATTGTGCGCCAACCACGTGTTTTTCTTTTCGATGAACCACTTTCAAATCTTGATGCAAAATTACGTGCTCAAATGTGTCTTGAGATTAAAACACTCCAGCGCTCACTAGGAACAACCAGTCTCTACGTTACCCATGATCAATTGGAAGCTATGACATTAGCCGATAGAATAGTAGTAATGAATAAAGGAGCTATCGAGCAAATTGGAACGCCAATGGAAATTTACGATTGTCCAGCAACAACATTCGTAGCTGATTTTATTGGTTCTCCTCCTATGAACTTTCTTGATCGCCAAATTCTAGAACAGAATTTAGGTTACTCATTCTCTTACAATGAAAAAATTAATCTTTTAGCATTCAGGCCAGAAGTAATCTTGTTGGGAGAATATCCAGATAAAGGACCTGTATTTCACACACAAATTGAACTTATCAAACCTATCGGGACAGGATGCCATGTTTTAACGCGTTGGAATGACACCATTTTTACCATCGAAATAAAAGAACGCCTTACAAACGGTTATGGTAAAAAATTAAGCTTCACTGTCGCTCATCAAAACTTTCATACTTTTAATAAAACTACTGGGAAACGCATAAACAATAAGTAAATAAAATAGGAAACGTGACCTTACAGGAAGTCTCAATAAATATTTCTTACGTCTCCCATTAACTCTATAGTTTTCAGGGAGCGTAGCTTTTTTCTATTATAGGCGTATATCTTATCCTTGTGTACGCAACTGTAAAGCTAAATCAGGCTGATCTGTTGTGATATAATGTACAGGCATGTTCAACCAATGCGATAACCGAGCTTTCCCATTAATTGTCCAAACCCCCACTGTAAAGCCAGCTTCAAGCGCCGCTTCAATGAAATCCTTTGAAACAATAGAGCCATTTAAACTCAGATCAGAATACCCTAATCGTTTCCACTCAGAAAAATAACGGTATATACCATCTTCAAAGCTATCAATACATGGACCAGATGCTATTCCTGCTTCAATAAAGGGACGAAGGCTCGCAGGATCAAAACTGATTGCAGAGACTCGTTTTACTAAATTTCGACTTTTTATTAACGCAAGTGCTTTTTGGGATAAAATCGTTTCACGCTCAACTTCACCACAAGTTTTGATTTCCAGATGCAGTGCAACATTGTTTAGTTCCAAAAGATCAAGCACTTCTTCGAGTAAAGGAGGAGCTTCAGTACTTCCCTTTACACATAGTTGTTTGCGTGTTTCATTATCAATATCGTGAATATATCCTTTTTTTCCAACCAATTGTTCTAAACGAAAATCGTGAAATACGACCACCTCACCGCTTTTAAGAAGATGAACATCGCATTCAATCTCATCAACTCCCAAAGCAATTGCATGACGAAATGCTGAAAGTGTATTTTCAGGATAAAGATTAGCTCCACCGCGATGTGCAACAATTTTTTTCTTAGACATATAAAATTTCACACTTCTCAATCTTAAACCACACTGGTTCGTAAAAATCAGATAACGGTTTTTAAATAATCATAAAAATTATAAAATAATTTCTTTAAAATTGTTTTCTCTGTCTATTCTCCAGAATATCAAAGTTTAAACAATATTCTGTTTTTAAAAGGTTTATACTTGCTTTGGTTATTCCCACTCAATAGTACCAGGCGGTTTTGATGTTACATCATAAACAACACGATTAATACCTCTGACTTCATTAATAATACGTGCTGCTGTTTTGCCTAAAAACTGCATATCATAGGGATAAAAATCAGCGGTCATTCCATCTACAGATGTTACAGCGCGAAGAGCACAAACAAATTCATAAGTACGTCCATCACCCATAACACCAACGGTCTGAACAGGAAGAAGAACAGCAAAAGCCTGCCAAATTTCGTTATAAAGGCCAGCTTTACGGATTTCATCAAGGTAAATAGCATCCGCTTCACGTAAAATTTCTAATTTTTCACGTGTAACTTCCCCTGGGCACCGAATTGCAAGACCGGGGCCTGGAAAAGGATGACGTCCAATAAACTGCTCAGGTAATCCCAACTCTCGCCCTAAACAACGAACCTCATCCTTAAATAACTCACGCAATGGTTCTATAAGTTTCATATTCATCCGTTCTGGCAATCCCCCTACATTATGATGGCTTTTAATTGTTACTGCTTTACCAATAACAGACACACTCTCAATGACATCTGGATAAAGAGTTCCCTGTGCTAAAAATTCTGCACCTCCAATTTTTTTAGTTTCTTCTTCAAAAACCTCAATAAAAAGGCGACCTATCGTTTTACGCTTTTTCTCTGGATCTGTTTCACCTTTCAGAGCACTGAGAAAAAGGTTAGCGGCATTAACATGAATAAGCTCTATATTATAATGATCTTGGAATAATGTAAGAACTTCTTCAGCCTCATTCTTGCGCATCAACCCATGGTCTACAAAAACACAGGTCAGTTGATTTCCTATTGCTTTATGAAGAAGTACAGCCACAACTGATGAATCCACACCACCTGAAAGACCACAAATTACACGACTTTTTCCAACTTTTTGTCTTATCGTAGCAATTGCTTGCTCACGATAAGAAACCATTGACCAATCACCTTTAATACCAGAAATTTTATAAACGAAATTTTGCAAAAGTTTTGTGCCATCCGGTGTATGAACAACTTCAGGATGGAACTGTACTGCATAAAGGCGCCTTTTTTCATCAGCAATAGCAGCAAAGGGAGCACCTTTTGATGTTCCTATTGCACTAAAACCTTCTGGTAAAACTGCCACACAATCACCATGGCTCATCCATACTTGATAACAAGAGCCTTTTTCCCACACACCATCAAAAAGTGCACTCTCTTCTTTTACCTCCAAAAAAGCGCGCCCAAATTCACGTTCATTTCCAACTTTAACTTCTCCACCCAGCTGAACACACATAACTTGTTCGCCATAACAGATACCGAGAACTGGAACACCGATGGCAAAAACTTCCATTGGGGCACGTGGCGAACCATCATCAATGACTGAATAAGGGCTACCTGATAAAATAATCGCTTTAGGTCTTATTCGCTTGATACCTTCTAAAGCTAATTGAAAAGGAACAATTTCGGAGTAAACCCCCATTGCCCGCACACGCCGCGCGATAAGTTGTGTAACTTGTGAACCAAAGTCAATAATAAGAACAGTGTCTGTATGTGATACGCTCATAGGAAACCAACCAATAATTGTAAAAGAAAATAAATGAGATTTATTATTCAATCTTTCTTTTTTCACAAGCCTATTTGCTTGAGAAAAAGGTTATTCTTGGAATAATTTAAGATAAAACATGCAAAAAATATGTATCAATGTCTCTTTTGCAATACAGACAAAAAGAAACCATCTGTTTTTGTTGTCGCTGGTGATAAAGTAAGTCCATAATTTGAAAAGATCGGTTGCACAGGCGAAGAACTAAAGTGTTTCTGCCAAAGTGCACACATATTTATTGGATGAAAATCAGAATGTTGTTGAAGAAAATGGAAAATTTGTCCCTCGTTTTCATCAAAAAAAAGAGAGCATGTAATATACACTAAACGTCCATTCGGTTTAAGATAATTCACAGCCTCATTCAAAATAGCTTTCTGTTCTGTTTGGCGTTGTCTTACTCGTTCTAACGTCAACCGCCACTTCGTATCTGGACGCCGCCGCCATACTCCTGTACCACTACACGGTGCATCTAGCAAAACTATATCCATCTTGCCTACTAACGGCTTTAATTCTTCTACATGCACACGTGGCTGTACATTACAAACACCAGCCCGTCGAAGACGATCAAAAATGGGAGCCAAGCGAACTGTATCTGCATCATACGCATAAATTTGTCCCCGATTATTCATAATAGAAGCTAAGGCCAATGTTTTTCCACCAGCACCAGCACAATAATCCAACACCTGTGTATCCGCTTTAGCTTCCACTAGGTGAGCAACAATCTGAGATCCTAAGTCCTGTATTTCAAAATACCCTTTTTGAAAAGCAGATTCAACTTGAACATTGGGATGACGGCCAAACTTTTCTGTAGGTGCAATCCTTAAGGCTTGCCGAAACCATGACAGAGATTGAGCTTTAGTTTTTACCAATTCTTTAAGCACCTTATCTGGCGTTGCCTTCAAGCTATTCACACGTAAATCCACAGAAGGGCGTGTTGCTAACGCAGCAGCTTCAATAACCCAATTATCGGAAAATAAAGGATACAGATGGGCTTGACACCATTGGGGAATATCACCGCGAATATATTCTGGTGCATTGGCTAATTGTTGTTTCTTCCATGATTGACGCTGCCTAGCCCCTAATAACTTCGGTGCAAATCTATCTCTTTCTAATTCATCATCAATCTGCTCAATTGTCATTTTTCCAATATCTAACAGAGCACCGAAAACAATATCACTAATATCATCACTCTCCATACGCCATTGCAAAGAATAACGCCGTCTTAAAACATCATAAACGATTGTGCCAATTGCTGCACGATCGCTTGCTCCAGCAAAACGATGAGAAAGCCCCCAAGCTTTTAAAATTTCACCTGCAGGGTAATGATGAATTTCTATCTCTTTTAGAATATCTATAGCAGCACATAAACGCCCACCTAAGCGCATTCATTTCTCCCGTTTAAATTTTTATTAAGACTCTAAGCATTTAAGCAAAAAAAATTATCTTTCTCACGAACTAATGGGATTTTCTTAAGACTATAAAAAAAATGTACAATAGCACCTAAATGACTTTAATCACGCTTTTTCGTACCATTTTAAACTCTTCATCCCATCTGTTACCCGTTCAAATTCCTATCACGCCAAAATACACATTCCCAACCTTAATATGGCAAAAAAAGCTATACACTTAAAGTTTCTCTTCCAACATGCACCTGCAAAAATCATCAACCCCTCATTTTACGTAAATTAAATTTTTGTAGCTCTTATCAACAGCACATAACATAAAATATCTCACATCTTGAAAACGTTATCTTACTGAAAATGTAGAAAAGTATTTCTAGCAAAACCAATACACACATCTTATTCCTGATAAAAAATTAACTTTTTAGAAAACGCTTGGAACCACTATTTGGCATGACCGTTTTGAATGTACTGGCCTATGCCAGATAATTTAAAAGGAGAAAATAATGAATACTTACAATAATGGGAAAACAACTTCATCTAAAAGCCGTCACAATACGATGCCCTCAAACAATGGAAAGAAATCCATCCAAAATGATCAGGCTAACACTCGCCAACATACATCCAAAACAGAGCGGAAAACTACAAAAAGTTAATTCCCTTAACTTTATATAACCCACCGAAAGAATTGGAATATCAACCTCCAATTCTTTCTTTTTTAGGGCTATTACACAAAATCACAAAGAGAATAATCTCCTTATATTTTCTCAAAAGATTTTTATGTAGTGTAATACAATTCTAGACTCTTATCCATCAAACAGGACCACGATAATTTGGACTCTCTCGTGTGATAGCAACATCATGTGTATGGCTTTCATGGAGTCCGGCATTTGTTATACGAACAAATGTTGCTTTTTCACGAAATTCTGCTAAATCTTTTGCTCCAACATATCCCATTGAAGCACGTAATCCACCAGCAAGTTGGTGTAGAACCGATGCTATGGGGCCTTTGTAAGCTACTTGACCCTCCACACCTTCAGGTACCAACTTGAGCTCATCACGCACTTCATCCTGAAAGTAGCGATCTGCTGATCCTCGCGCCATAGCACCAACGGATCCCATACCGCGATAGGCTTTAAAAGACCTCCCTTGATAAAGATAAACCTCACCAGGACTTTCATCTGTACCTGCTAAAAGAGAACCAATCATAGCAGCACAAGCTCCACCGGCTAAAGCTTTAGCGAAATCACCTGAAGCTTTAATTCCACCATCAGCAATAACAGGAATACGCGCTTTTTCAGCAACTTCTACAGCATTCATAATGGCTGCAAGCTGAGGAACACCGACACCAGCAACAATTCGTGTTGTACAAATAGAGCCAGGACCAATACCGACCTTTACCGCATCTGCACCACTATCAATTAACGCCTGCGTTGCTTGAGATGTTGCTACGTTACCAGCAATAATAGCTGGAGAAAACGCCATTTTTTTAATGCGCTCAACAGTTTCTAAAACACGTTGAGAATGTCCATGAGCTGTATCAATCACAAGTACATCAACTCCTGCGTCAATTAATCGTTCAGCCCGTTCGATCCCATCATTTCCCACACTACTAGCAGCTGCAACACGCAAACGGCCTTGAGAATCTTTAGCGGAATTTGGATTTAATTGTGCTTTTTCAATATCCTTAACCGTTATCAAACCAACACAACGATTTTGTGCATCTACAACTAATAATTTTTCAATACGATGATTATGTAAAAGATATTTTGCTTCATTGAGTTGGACATTTTCCCGCACTGTAATCAAATTTTCATGTGTCATTAATTCATAAATTTTTTGTTTTGGATCCGACGCAAAACGCACATCTCTATTGGTTAAAATGCCAACGAGCCGTCCAGCAGTCTCACCTTTAGCACCACTTTCCACAACAGGAATACCAGAGATACCATATGAGCGCATCAAAGTTTTTGCTTCTTCAAGTGTTGCACCTGGTCCAATTGTTACTGGATTAACAACCATACCAGATTCAAATTTTTTCACCTGACGAACTTCTTCAGCTTGCTCTACAGGAGACATATTGCGGTGAATCACACCAAGGCCACCTGCTTGAGCCATAGCAATAGCCAAACGCGATTCTGTCACAGTATCCATTGCAGCAGAAAGTAATGGTAAATTTAGCTTAATATCAGCTGCAATACGCGTTCTAAGATCTACTTGGCTAGGCATAACAAGAGAATGACCAGGCTGTAAAAGCACATCATCAAAAGTCAGTGCCAATGCACCTGTCTGCGTTTCAACAATTTTTGCCATAACCAAATTCCCTTTATAACAAATATAACAAAACACCGCGAGTAGCTTTAAATACACTGCGGCTCTCATACGTTGTGGATGGACAAAAAATTATGCCACGCTACAAACAAAATGAAAAGAAAAATAAAAAATTTCTTGATACATAATCAATTATATCTACAACTGCGATTCAATAGGTAACCAACTTATTATTTTAGTAAACGTACGACGCCAAAAATTGCTTTCTGGCTCAGAATTAACACTATAAAGCTTTTTGTTTTCAATAAAATCCCAATAAATGCGGTTATTTTCACCAAGACGAAGATTATAACTCATTTCACCTGTCGTTGCTTCAGAAAAAAGCAAATCCAACCTTGCTGCAATTGGTGCACATTCAAAAAGAATACCCATTTCCGTATTCAATGCAGCCGACCTAGGATCAAAGTTTAAAGATCCAATAAAAGCAGTTTTACGATCAACTAAAAAAGCTTTAGCATGTAAACTTGCTTTACTTGATCGAAACAATCGCAATCCGTGGGCGTTCCCGTCTGGTTTTAACTCATAAAGTTTAACTCCACTTTTCAATAAAGGCTTACGATACGGTACATAACCACCATGGACAAGCGCCACATCTGTAGCCGCCAAGGAATTTGTAAGAATTTTAACCTCAACACCTTTGGAAACCAAGTGACTAAAATTCTGCATACCTACCTTACCAGGAACAAAATAAGGCGATGTAATCTGAACCGTTTTTTGAGCATCTCCAATAACCCGTGAGAGTGCCTTCATGAGCCAATTACTAGATTTTTTGCGCAACGCTTTTTCTGGAGGATCAGAAAGAACAACAACTTTATCGGCTAGAAACAATCGCTTTCCTGTCTGGATAAAATAATCAAAATTAATATGCTCCTTTACATAATCTAAATAAACTTTCGCAACCTTGGAATCACGAAATTTTCGCAATTTATCCTTCCAATAACCAAGATCACCTGCGCTTTTAGGAACAACCAAGGTATGAATTGGTAACACTACAGCGCTATTCCAAAAGTCATCAAAGATACTTTCCACCTTCTTAACTGAGGGACCGATTAACATCAAATCTAAATCTTGAAAATGTGATTCTTCACCAGCGTCAAAATAAGAATCAGCAAGATTACGCCCTCCTACACACGCTATCCGGCCATCTACAATAAAAGCTTTATTATGCATTCTGCGCGTTACAGTAATTGCACGCAATATAATTTCTAAACCACGACGTAAACCACCCTTACGTGATAACCCCGGATTAAACATTCTTACTTCAATATTGGGATGTTTATCTAGTGCAATATAAGCTGGGTCACGTGCTTGAGCATTAATATCATCTAAAAGTAGACGCACCCGAACGCCACGATCAGCTGCTTCTACTATTTCACTTAATAATAAACGCCCCGTTAAATCATCATCCCAAATATAATACATGAGATCAAGACTACGCCCAGCCTGTGCTGCTGCTATCGCGCGAACACAAAACGCATCTAAATTACTTATAATGAGTGAAAGAGCATCTTTATCAACCCCCAACCCATCTGTTTTTTCTGCCAATTGATTTACTATACGATCAAACTTGGTTTCATCTTTCTTAATAGCCAAGGCATAGGAGCACTCTCCCCTAGAACTTTTCACAAAACGTCCATATGCGTAAATCGTTAACGTAGATGCAACAAAAAAAAATATAATAAAACCGATAACAATCTGTAATAGAGTCAAAGAAGATAAACTTTCTATTTTTAAGCCACCGTACACCATAAATACGAAGCACAACATATAAAACAATAATATTATCTTAATCGTGCAACATGTAAAATGCCACCTCTTGCTTAAGAGAATATAAACTCAAAATCAATGATCTAAAATGCCAGCTTTATTTCTAAAAAGCGTAAACGCTATCTCTCATTTTAAATGACGCTAAGCTTAGCTAAAGTCATGAAAACTGAAACAAGAGAAAGAGAACTGAAAATGATCCCATCAAATAAAATCAAGACTCATTGGGTTTACAAAATCACCCTCAATACTCAAGCTCAACAATAAAAAACACTTTTTTTAAAAGCTAAAATAACTTCACTGTCTTTACCAAAAACGTTAATTTGTTTCTGGAAATCATATCTCTCGCGGATGGAAACTTATCGTAGATCTCACTTGCCTTCTTGGTTTTTTATCGTTTTCAATTCCTCTATTTTTCGATAAAGCGTAGAGCGACCAATACGAAGACGACGAGCGATCTCACTCATATGTCCCTTGTAATGTTTAATCGCTTTCTCAATAATATCACGTTCCATCTCTGCAAAAGTACGTACATGTCCATCAGTACCCAAAAACTGTACTGATTCTCGTTCATAACTTTCTTGCATATTACTTTCAATGATATTAGGAACTCTCATTAAGGAATTTCCCATTAATTGGGGAAAGTCCCGAACAGTAAGCAATGGTCCCTCACTGAGTAAGATTGCACGAAATAAAAAATTTTCAAGTTCATTTCTATTACCAGGCCAATCGTACTGCATAAGCAATGAAAGAGCTGACCCTGCTAAGCCATGTACATGGGATCGCCCTGTTTCCGTAATAATGCGGTCAATCAAACGTTGCGTAAGTTCTGGAAAATCATCCCTCAATTCTCGCAAAGTAGGAACGCTAATAGACAATTGTGAAAACTGTTCGAACAAACTGTGCAAAAAAAAGTCCTCTTTGACCAGATCTTTTAATCGTGACGTTGAAATAGCAATGATCCGAAAAGGAAAAACTTTTCCCTTTGCATTTTTTTCTCTTTCTCTGAGGTAATGAGCGAAGCGTTTTTGCTGTATAGGCTCGAGTCGATCAACATCACAAAGGCAAAGTGTCCCCTTTTCAAAAGAAGAAACAAGTGGTAGAAATTCTTGAAACCATTGTCGATTTTCTTCTTCTGGATCAGAAATAGCTGAACATTGGAAGCGAACAAAAGCTCCTTGAGATAACAAACCCTCATGATGAATAATGCGGGCTAATGTTTCGCGACCAGTTCCAACTTCACCTTCTATCAAAAGATTCTGCAAAGATGCCGTTGCTCTCCTTGATTGTTCCAGAACTATCTGCATTGCCTTACTTTTGATACAAAGATCAGAAAATCGCAAATGATTCTCATTTTTTCGTCGAATATAACGAACCTCACGCTCCAATGCGGAAATAAGGGAAACAGTATCCAAAGTGACTCTCAACCGTAGTGAAGTAACTGGATGAATCCAATAATCAATAGCTCCAGCTGTTAAAGCCTTTTGCAATAAATCTTGATTTTCTTGTTGTGCTATCACAACAATAGGGACAGCAACCCCAGCAACTCTAATCATTTTAATCAAGTCACCCACACTCAAATCACTCATAACAACATCAAGGAGTGCTAGCATTATGTTTTTACGTCTGTGTAAAAGATCAATCGTACGGAGTCCATTTTCTGCTTCAATGACACGGTAACCAAAACCTCGGAGCGTAGCAGAAAGCTCTATACGCCTTCCATAATCTTCACTCGCAACAAGAATGGGGCCAACCATAATTTTAATAATCTCCTTTGAGACTACTAAACGGCTTAATGTAAAAATTGTTGTCAACCATAAGAAATATTTTACCTCTTGTGTTTTATCTACAAACTTCATTAAGCTGTTAATTAAATACAACATTAAGGCATTTTTTTCCATTTTTTTGCTTTTTCATTGATTTTCATCAAAATTTTCATATTGACTCATCTAGTAATTTAACAAATTTATACTAGCTAGAAAGATAATTAGAGTGAAATAAATGAAACACATCTGCCGTATTTTATGTATTACAATCATCGCTTTTCTATTAGAAGCCTGTGGCTTTTCACAACATTACGGACAGAATATGCCGGCAGGAATTAATGGTAAATGGGTTGATGAGAGTGGTATTATTTCTTCTTTCCACAATGGTGTTTTTGAAACGCATGCAGCAGATACAAATGAAAAACTATCAGAAGGCACCTATAATTATGTCAGTGCTCAACACGTAGAAATTGAAATGCGCTCCTTTCTCCGTGGAACAGTATCCCGAGTAAGTTGTATGATATCAGATGATGCAAAAAAACTCCTCTGCATATCACACACAGGATCACAATTCTCTCTTAAGAGAAAATCTTAAATAAAATAAACGCTAAATTTCCGTTAGACATATTATGAGCACACACATAACAGGAGGTGATAATTTCTCCTCCTGATAAAGATTTCCTATAAAATAAATAAAGACACTGAATATACTCCTCTGCTAGAGGAATTTGTAAACACAACAGCGTGTGTAAAGCCATTATCTTCCCCACCATATCAATACAATTGTTACACAAAAAAATTCTGTCTGCTTATGTTTGAATCTGTTTTTATTTTAAAATAAAACTTTATGTGATATGGATACTTCAATCTATAAAATACCAATACGCAAAAGATCATGAAAATGAACAATGCCCACTGGTTTCTTATCCTCCACAACGAAAAAAGCACCAATATGGTGATCATGAATAAAAGCTGTTGCCGCACCAACTAATGTATTTGGCGCAACAACCTTAGGTTTTTTTGTCATCACCTCATCAACATTAAATTTGGATAAATTAAAGTGAATTTTGCGCGCAAGGTCACCATCAGTCACAATCCCGATTAATTCACCTTTCTGACTCACAACTCCAACACAACCAAAGTGTTTTTCAACCAAAACATGCATAGCTTCAGCCATGGGTGTACCCTGCACAACCAAGGGAATACGATCACCCCGATGCATAATATCACGTACATATTTAAGGCTTGCACCAAGAGAACCACCAGGATGATAAGTTTTAAAATCCGTTGCAGTAAAGCCACGCATTTCTAAAAGAGAAACAGCTAATGCATCTCCCATCGCCAATTGCATAATTGTTGAAGTGGTCGGCGCAAGCCCGTGGGGACAAGCCTCTTCTATCTTTGGCAATAATAGTACAATATCAGCTTGTCGCCCTAATGCAGAGTTTGCACCCGATGTCATAGCAATAAGCGGGGTGTGAAAACGCGCAGCATGATTGATAATACCACTAAATTCCAAGGTTTCACCTGACCATGACAATGCAAGAATAACATTATCAGATCCAATCATACCAAGATCCCCATGATTGGCTTCTGCAGCGTGAACAAAAAATGCCGGTGTCCCCGTTGAAGCTAAGGTTGCAGCAATTTTAGTACCTATATGACCGCTCTTCCCAAGACCAGTAATCACTACATG
Organism: Bartonella vaga; assembly: GCF_037070895.1. NCBI lineage: Bacteria > Pseudomonadati > Pseudomonadota > Alphaproteobacteria > Hyphomicrobiales > Bartonellaceae > Bartonella > Bartonella vaga. Next base: position 28,040 of record NZ_JAYMZK010000005.1, on the reverse strand, counting down.
ACCACGAGCATTTTTAATGGTTTGAATAGCAGCTTCAAAAGAAGAAGAAAGACTTCCAAGAAGGGCTGTTTCAAGGGCCTCAAGCCCTTGCTTTTCACTTGCAAATGTTTTAAGCGCCGATGCAACAGCGCCCTGCAAAACCATATGGGGAGACCGTATTGTCATAATCAAATTTGATAAATTAAATTTAAAAAGAGGTCTATACTATTTTTTAATTTTAATAGTTTTTAGTAAATTTTTTAATGAAGCAAAATTAGCTTTAAAACCACAACCAAAAGTAAACTCCTCTAAATGGAAACAAAAGAATCCTTCTTATTTGAAGGCAGCACCACAACATCTGTTAACTGAAGTTCATTTCCTACTCCTTATTCTTTATTGTAGAATACAGCGCCCATTGATGGAAAGATTCAAAAGCGTTATTCTTTTGATTTGTCACTCTACCACTTTGAAAATTTTAAAATCGTTTTCAATTTGCTTTCCTTTTCCAACAATACCGTAAATACACTTTTTTAGGATCGTACTCCTGAAAATCCTGAACTACCATAATATTGCCTCCACAATTTTTTTCATAAAGATTGATCATCTTAGAAAGGGGCTCTTTTTACGTTCATCAACATATCGGAAAATAAAAAAGCGCAAGCGTCCTCTACAACTCATGCATGCGCACACCAAAGAGCATATCCTAGCCCTAAAGGTACTTGCTACATGAAAAAATTGTGCCCGGAGAAAGCAGTAAATCGTCCAAATGCTTAAAGTTTTTCTTTTTTATAGAAGTCAGTAAGAGTTTTATGTAATTCAACTTATGCATCATAAATAATCCTTAATTAGTGCTTTATTGCATTCAGTAATAAAAACAAAATGGTCAATACCAGTTTCACGTACCTCAGCTACAAAACAATAGTTAATATACTTATCAACAACAGTCAGAATTGCTTTTAAAGTTGTTTTTTTCTGAAAGAAAACGTATACAAAAACCAGCAACGGGAAATAACAGTTTCTGAATTTTATGCACTCTCATTTTCCTAATTAATTTCCTAAGTTTCTAACAGCATTTAACTTATGTTTTCGCTAAATGGTAAAAAAGATACCTTATTGTTTTTATGACCATTATTAATGGACATGAAAGAGTTCCAAGACTATGATAGTTTATTGAGAATATCCCTTCAAAATAAATCATCTATTTGAACCTTTATCATTTACTCAACAACACCAAATATAAAATGAAGCTATAGCGTAAAAAGTACTTGAATATTAATGGGAATTAAAAATGCAAAGAACAGAATCTAAAACTTTCTCTTCTCCAAAAAAGGCAATAAATCAGAAAACTTTTATCATAGGTTTAACAACTTTCCTTTATGCTTTTTTTATGTTTTTTGCATCATTTTCACATGCCGATAATGGTTTTATGCTCTGGATTGAAGAATTTAAAAAAACAGCTCTAGCCAACAATATTTCCCCCTCTACCTTTGATATGGCTTTCAAAACTGTTAACACAATTGATCCAGAGGTCTTAAAAAGAGCCACACACCAACCAGAGTTTGTCACTCCTTCGTGGAATTATTTTGATAATCGTGTCCATGACATAGCCGTTGTGGAGGGACAACAGCAAGCCAAAAAATGGGAAAAATGGCTTCCTCAAATTGAAAAATATTTTAGCGTTAACCGCAATATTTTGCTCGCTATTTGGTCAATGGAAAGTAATTATGGAAAAATTTTAGCAAATAAAAGTGTAATGCGTGATACTATTCGATCACTTGCAACCCTAGCCTATGCCGATACAAAACGCGCAAAATATGCGCGCGCACAACTGATTGCTGCCATGAAAATTCTTCAAAGTGGTGAAATTAAGCGCTCTCAACTTACTGGATCGTGGGCTGGTGCATTAGGACATACACAATTTATTCCAAGCAGTTACCTTGCCTATGCTGTTGACATGGATGGAGATGGGAAACGTGATATCTGGAATTCTATTCCAGATGCCCTCGCAACTGCTGCTAATCTTCTCCACATGAATGGTTGGCAATCTAATCTCCCTTGGGGAATAGAAGTTAAATTACCACAAAAGGAAAATCTTCCAGAAGGCTGGTATTCCTTCGAACAATGGAAAAAATTAGGTGTAAAATACGCAAATGGACATCCTCTTCCTGCATCATCTGAACAAGCAATATTGAAATATCCAGATGGATCAAAAGGGCCCGTATTCTTAGTAACAAAAAACTTCTTTGTTCTTAAACGTTATAATAATGCAGATCGCTACGCTTTTGCTGTTGGCCTTCTCGCCAACCGCATTGCTGGATATCCTGGATTGGTCCAAGATTGGCAACGGCCATCTCAACCCCTTACTTTGCAAGAATCTAAAGAACTGCAATCTCGCTTAACTGCACTTGGCTATTATAAAGGAAAAGTTGATGGTAAAATCGGCACAGCCTCTCGAAAGGCTATTAAAGCTTTTCAACTGAACCATAGCTTAAAAGCAAATGGATATCCAACCCATGCAGTTCTTTCTATTTTGCGAAAACAATAATCTGGAGTACAGCACTTGCCCTATCTCCGCCTTATGTACTTGATCTTTATACTTTCCCCTATCCTTGCTGTAAGTGTCATACAACCATCTCAAAGCAAAGAAGCAAATTTTTTCAAATGGTTATTCCAACATATAAAACACGAACAACAACCGCAAATTATAGAGCAAAAAATATACCAATCTCCCCCAAAAATCATAACACAGAAACCCGTAAAAAAACAAAAAGAGGAAAGTGCAAAACGCATTCTTATTTTAGGAGACTTTGTAGCCTCTACCATCGCTGATGCTCTCAAATTTTTTTTTATAGATAACAGTGGGATTGTCATCATAAATAATACAATGCCAGATTCTGGCTTGGTCCGGACTGATTATTATTCTTGGGAAAATAATATTTCTGAACTCATCGATAAAAATAAACCTGACGTCATCGCCATAATGGTAGGGGCAAACGATAATCAGCCAATCACAAATCCTAATAATATAGTAGACGCAAATCATCCAGAATGGATACATATCTACAAACAAAGAATTACCAGCATTGCTAAAAACCTTCATGCTTCTAGAAAACCATGGATATGGATAGGCCAGCCTATATTTAAAGATATTAAGTTAACACAAAAAATGAAAATCTTTAACCAGCTTTATAAGGATATAACAGAAGCAGAAGGAGGATATTTTATCGATACTTGGGATGGCTTCATTGATGAACAAGGTCAGTTTTCTTTTTCAGGTTATGGTACAAATGGAAAATTTGTTAGATTACGTACTCATGATGGAATTAACTTTACTTCTGAAGGAAAGAAGAAACTTTCTTCTTATTTAGAAAAAAAACTGGAAAATATTTTAAACTTTCACGCATTAACTCATGAAAATCTTTTAACCAATGGAAACACTCTAAATCTTATGCAACAAACACAGGATACTAAACGTCACTCCCCAATGAGCCTCGATGACATGGCAAAACAAAATACTGCTTTACTCAACAAAATAGATCCAAACCTCATACAAAGATCATGGTCTTCACCAAATGGGCATCAAAAAGACCGCGCTGATAATTTTTCTTTCCCATAAGATCTTTTTAAAACATAGAATTTAATTTTTCCACGAACAAGAAGCTAATAAAATAAAAGAGTTCTGTTAAAATAACCTAATGGAGCGAGCTTTCCCAGAGAGCTCACCCGTGAAACAATATAACGGTATGGATCATACTTATACCGTTTCACTCCTATAAACCACGTTTTTGAATCATCGCTTCTGGTGAAGGAAACCGCCCTCGAAAGGCTTTATAAAGCTCTTCTGGATCACAACTTCCTCCAGCAGAATAGATAAAACGCTTTAAGCGATCAGCAACCTCTGCATTAAAAACATCATTTGTTTCTTCAAAAGCCTGAAAAGCATCAGCATCAAGCACTTCTGACCACATATAAGAGTAGTAACCAGCAGCATAATCATCTCCTGAAAACACATGCATAAAATGTGGAGGACGATGACGCATAATAATTGCGTCAGGCATTTGCAACTTTTCTAATTCCTGGGATTCAAACACTGTTGGATCAACTACCGTTTTGCCTTTATGAAAAGCCATATCCACTAGAGCTGATGAAATAAACTCAACCGCAGAAAAACCAGCATTAAATTTCTGTGCTGATAAAACTTTATCTATCAACTCTTGTGGCATCGGAAGCCCTGTTTTGATGTGCGTAGCGTAAGACTTTAATATTTCAGGTACGGTTAACCAATGTTCATAAAGTTGAGAAGGAAGTTCAACAAAGTCGCGTGAAACCGACGTTCCTGCTACAGATGGCCATGTTACATCAGAAAGTAAACCATGCAATGCATGCCCAAATTCATGAAAAAGCGTCCGCGCATCTTCAATTGATAAAAGAGAGACCTCCCCTTTTGGCGGTTTAGCAAAATTACAAATATTATAGATAATGGGTGTTTGTCCACCATCCAATTTATGCTGCGATTGTAAGTTGCTCATCCACGCACCAGAACGTTTTGAAGAACGCGCAAAATAATCACCTATAAAATGCCCCAGAAGGCTTCCATCAGGCTTCTTTACTTCCCACAAACGTGCATCAGGATGCCAAAGCGCAACACCCTTTTTTTCTTCAAATGAAATTCCAAAGAGCCTTTTTGCCACGCCAAAAGCTGCTTCAATAATACGATCAAGCTGAAAATAATACTTAATTTCGGATCCGTTGAAAGAAAGTTTTTCAGCACGCAATTTTTCAGCATAATAACGCCAATCCCAAGCTGCTAAAAATTCATTGCTTCCATGACAGTTTGCAAAATTTTGCAATTCGACTTGTTCGCTAGCGGCCTTAGCTCTTGCCTGTTCCCATACAGGCATAAGCAAACTCATAACCGCATCAACACTTTTTGCCATAGTGTTATCAAGTTTTAAATCTGCAAAGGATTTATAACCCAGCAATTTAGCCTTCTCATCTCGAAGTGCAACAATCTCTACAATAATTTCTCGATTATCATTATCGTTGTTATTTTCTCCACGTTTAGACCACGCTTGGAATGCTATTTCACGCAAATCACGGCGATGAGAAAATTTTAAAAATGGTTCAACAACTGAGCGTGCCAATGTTAATGCATAGATTTTTTCATTCCCCTTTTCTCGAGCAATTTCCTTCATCGAAGCAATAAGATCATCAGGCAAGCCAGATAAATCTTTCTGTTCTAAAAATAGAGCCCACTCAGCTTCATCTTTTAAAACATTCTGACCAAAAATAGCACTTAAAAAAGCAAGCTTTTCATTAATTTCAACAAGCCGTTTCTTACCGTTTTCATCAAGTTTTGCACCATTACAAACGAACTTTTTCCACCATAATTCAATGACACGCGTTGTTTGACTATCATACATACCTCGTTGCGACTGTTTATAGAGCACTTCTATTTTTGCAAATATTCGCGCATCCATCATAATCTTTGAAAAATAACGAGAAAGCTTTACAACAAATTCTTGTTCTAATTGCTGAATCAACGCATTACTATGAGCACCGGAACGTAAAAAAAATATCGAACATACGCGATCAAGCGCCTTACCAGAAAGCTCAAAAGCCTTCAAAAAATTCTCAATCGTTGGCGCATCTTGCACTGTTGCAATCGTCTCTACTTCTTCTTCTGCTTCTTTAAGGGCACATTCAAAAGCGGCTCTAAAATCTTTATCCCTTATTAAAGAAAAATCAGGAAGCCCAGAAAATCCAGCCCAGTCCAACACCGCTGTTTTCGTCATGATACTCTCTATCTCCCTTAATACATTTAATTTAATATGTAACAACTGTCTTTAAGATACAAACCGATAATATCGTAAAATTTATTAATGTGCTTCAAGATAGCTTTTCAAACCTTCTATATTTGTAGAAGAATAAAGGATATTTTAAATGATAGATCAACAGAAATAAAAATCCCTACATATCCGTCTCATGAAATTGTTTATAACATGTAATATATCCTTGACTTTATTTTAAATATTAACAATTGAAAATATAGGTGGGAGAGTTTTTTTCTTAAATCTTCTATAGCTTTTGTTTTATCCTATCCATAGATCTGAATTTACAATTCTCTAATCCTTCGGAAGGTACTTTATCATGACTGAAATCAAAATGACCTTCGACTTAAAAGATTCTTCTCCTGAAACTCTCGCAGAAGAATTAAAAAATTACCACTTTGCTGACTCAATTGATATCATCAATAACCTCGATGTCATGGAGCGCGTAGCTATTCTTAGCCTATTACCTCTTGATTATGTCATTGAGCTCTTTGACAAACCAGAACTTGAACAACCAGCCGCTATTCTTGAACTTCTCCCCGTGAATCGCTCTGTCGAAATTCTTGATGGCATGTCTGCAGATGCCGCTGCAGATGTCTTTCAAGAAATGAATAAAGAAACTCGCACTCGACTTTATGCCTTACTCAGACCCTTAACACGAGCTGAACTAAAAAAACTTACCAGTTATCCTGATCATACAGCTGGCGCACTGATGACAACAGAGTTTATAGCGGTTCCCGCAAACTGGACTGTAAAAAAAACTCTAAATCACATTCGCGATGTCGAACGAACACGAGAAACAGTTTATACGAGCTATGTTATTGATCCCAAAACAGGCGTCCTTCTCAAAGCTGTTTCACTACGCAATCTTATTCTTGCTTCACCTGATGATCAAATTCTAAACGTCTCGACACATGACACACCCGTTACGATATCCCCTTTCACGCATCATGAAGACATTGCGCGTCTTTTTCAGCGGCATGATCTTCTCTCTGTACCTGTTATTGATGACTCTAATCACGTCATTGGTATCGTGACAGTCGATGATGTACTTGATGCTATGGTCGACGAAATGAATGAAGATGCTTATAAATTTGGAGGTTTGGAAGCTCTCGATAAACCTTATATGCAAATAAACTTTTTTGGGATGATGAAAAAACGTGGCGGTTGGCTTGCATTGCTATTTGTTGGCGAAATGTTGACGGCCAGCGCTATGCAATATTTTGAAACAGAACTTGAAAAAGTTATCACTCTTACACTGTTTATTCCTCTTATCATGAGTTCTGGAGGAAACTCTGGTTCGCAAGCGACATCACTTATTATTCGCGCATTAGCTTTACGTGAACTAACCCTCAAAGACTGGTGGAAAATCATTATCCGCGAGATCCCAACGGGGATATCCCTGGGATTGTTCCTTGGAATTATTGGAATTATGCGTATTGTTATTTGGCAACAAATAGGTATCTACAACTACGGTGAACACTGGATTTTGATAGCTATAACTGTAGGTACAGCTTTGGTTGGCATCGTTACGTTCGGTTCCTTATCTGGCTCCATGCTTCCCTTTATTCTTAAACGGTTAGGATTTGATCCAGCAAGTGCTTCAGCACCCTTTGTCGCAACTCTAGTGGATGTTATGGGGATTGTAATCTATTTTTCAGTTGCCTCCTTTATTTTATCTGGAACTCTACTCTAACGTGAGAAGCAAAAAAGTTTTTTGGCAAACCATTTCAAGCCAATAGAACATCAAAAGCTTTTACAAACACTTTTCTATAAAAATATTTCCTCCTCTTCCAAAATTTAAAAAAAACATGTAAAAGGTTTTGTAATAGTAAGATAAGGGGCGCAGAAAATTGCCTCAAATGAAATCTCATTAAACGAAAAGAAGAAAATTTATGCAATTGCGGAACATCGCTATCATTGCCCACGTTGATCATGGCAAAACAACACTCGTGGACGAGCTTCTCAAACAATCAGGAAATTTTCGCGATAATCAGCGTACCAGTGAACGTATGATGGATTCAAATGACATTGAAAAAGAACGCGGAATTACAATTCTTGCAAAAGTGACATCTGTTGTTTGGAAAGATACCAGAATTAACATTGTTGATACACCAGGCCACGCTGATTTTGGTGGAGAAGTCGAACGTATTTTGAATATGGTAGATGGAGCAATCGTTCTTGTTGATGCCGCTGAAGGTCCGATGCCGCAAACAAAATTTGTTGTTGGAAAAGCATTGAAAGTAGGTTTACGCCCAATTGTTGCTATCAACAAAATTGATAGAACTGATGCACGTGCTGATGAAGTTATCAATGAAGTTTTTGATCTTTTTGCCGCTCTCGACGCAACCGATGAACAGCTTGATTTTCCTGTTCTTTATGGTTCAGGCCGCGATGGATGGATGGCTGAATCTCCTGAAGGACCGAAAGATCAAGGGCTGAATCCTTTATTTGATCTTGTAACCCGTCATGTCCCTTCCCCCAGGGTCTCTGAAGGACCATTCCGTATGATCGGAACTATCCTGGAAGCAGATCCGTTTCTAGGACGCATTATTACAGGACGCATTCATTCAGGCTCTATAAAGCCCAATCAAAGTGTCAAAGTTCTTGGTCAAGATGGAAAGCTTTTAGAAACAGGACGTATTGCAAAAATTTTAGCATTTCGTGGACTAGAACGACAACCTATCGAAGAAAGTGTTGCCGGTGATATTGTCGCAATTGCAGGTCTTCAAAAAGGTACTGTTGCTGATACTTTCTGTGACCCTGCGGTCAATGAACCCCTCACCGCTCAACCAATCGATCCTCCCACTGTTACTATGAGCTTTCTAGTTAATGACAGCCCTCTTGCTGGGACTGAAGGAGATAAAGTAACAAGTCGTGTCATCCGTGATCGTTTGTTGAAAGAAGCAGAAGGTAATGTAGCCCTTAAAGTTGAAGAATCATCCGATAAAGATTCTTTCTATGTTTCAGGACGGGGAGAGCTACAACTTGCAGTTCTCATAGAAAATATGCGCCGGGAAGGATTTGAGCTTAGTGTTTCACGTCCACGCGTCGTGATGCAAAAAGATGAAAACGGAGCCACTCTTGAACCAATCGAAGAAGTTGTTATCGATGTTGATGAGGAATATTCCGGAGCTGTCGTTCAAAAAATGTCCGAACGTAAAGGTGAAATGGTTGAGTTGCGACCTTCCGGAGGAAATCGTGTCCGTCTTGTCTTTTACGCACCGACTCGAGGACTTATAGGTTACCAATCCGAGCTTTTAACTGACACGCGTGGTACAGCTATTATGAATCGTCTTTTCCATGCATATGAATCTTACAAAGGAGACATTAGTGGCCGTGTCAATGGTGTTATGATTTCAAATGATAGCGGTGAATCTGTCGCTTATGCTCTTTATAATCTTGAAGATCGTGGACCTATGGTAATCGGTGCCGGTGTTAAAGTCTATCAGGGTATGATTATTGGCATTCACTCACGTGATAACGACTTAGAAGTAAATGTTTTAAAAGGAAAAAAGCTAACCAACATGCGTGCTTCTGGAAAAGATGAAGCCGTAAAATTAACCCCTCCTATCAAAATGACACTCGAACGTGCTCTCTCGTGGATACAAGACGATGAACTTGTGGAAGTAACCCCTAAAAATATTCGTCTACGCAAACTCTATCTAGATCCTAATGAACGTAAGCGTTTTGAAAAAACACGCTCATAAAATTTAACCTAATTTCATAATTTTCTTGGTCAAAATATTTTATTGATTTAGTTTCGTCATACTCCGGAAAGGATATTTATTATGAATATTAAGGAAATACCTGTTGGTAAAAATCCGCCAGAAGATATCAATGTCATTGTAGAAGTCTCTCTTGGTGGTCAACCAATAAAATATGAGATGGATAAAAAATCGGAAGCATTATTCGTTGATCGTTTTCTGCATACATCAATGGTTTATCCTGGAAATTACGGTTTTGTCCCACATACTCTCTCAGATGATGGTGACCCCATCGATGTTCTTATCTGTAACACCCGCCCACTCATGCCTGGTTGTGTTATTAATGTTGTCCCCATAGGTGCTTTGCTTATGGAAGATGACGGTGGCAAAGATGAAAAAATTATTGCCATTCCTGCCCCGAAATTAACAAAACGCTATATCAATATTCATGACTATACAGATCTTCCTGAAATTACGCTAAAGCAAATCGAGCATTTCTTCGAACATTACAAAGATCTTGAGCCCGGGAAATGGGCAAAAATTGAAGGTTGGCGTGATAAAAACTTTGCACACAAACTAATTAAACAAGCTATTGAACGCAATGAAAGATAGCTATTTCAAAGAAGTAAAGCCTGTTTTTCAAACAGGTTTTTATCTTTCATTTATTTTGGCGTAGGAATACAATCTTCTAAAGCCTGCAAGATTTTCCTTAGCTTTTCTAAATGTCCTGAAAAATAAAGCTGTTTGTAGCGTGATGTCGCGCCACTCTTAAGAGAAATGCAAGAAAATGGAATTTTCCATTGCTTGGCCAAAAATTTAATTAATGCTTTATTTGCTTTTCCATTTTCAGGAACAGTGCGAAGGCGTATAATTAAATATTTTTTTCCATCATTTCTATACTCGACTCCCATTATTCTATCAGCTGAAACCTTAGGGATTAAGTATACAAACAGCACTACGCCATTATCAACTTGATGAAACACATTCATTCATCTCACCTAGTATTTCTATAGATAAAAGTTTATATAAGCGCGCCACATAAAGATACGAATAAAATAAATAATTATAAATACTACCATAGGCGAAATATCAATTGTTCCAAGATTTGGCAAAATTAGCCGGATACGGCTTAAAACTGGATCCGTAAGGCGATACAGAAAACTTCCTATAAAAACAATAAAATGATTGCGTGCATTTATGATGTTAAATATATGAAGCCAAGAAAAAATGACACTCGCAATTAAAATATCAATATAAATATTTAAAATAAAATCCACAGCTTGAAGCAATGTATACACCATACCTTATTCCTCTTTCAACTAAAGAAACAGAAGGTCATATATAGAATTCTCATTATAACTAGGCTATTTATTAAACAATAGTTCTATATCCCAATTCTTCATCTTTATATTATAATGATGATAAACCCAAGAAAACAAATATCAGAATAAAACTAGCTTACAAAAATAGAATCAATAGTAAATAAACTACAAACTTTCAAAAAGCTCTGAACATCTCTTATACTATAAATTTACTGTTTTAACTGTACGCTTATTATAAAAGTTCTTGAACTAAAAACGGCCTTAGAGGCCGTTTTGTTGTATTTTTAAGACTATTTCTGCAAAGCAGTTAAACGATCAAGAGCCTTTCCAAACCCATTTAGCTGAACAAACAAATCATTCAAAGCTGGTTCACCAGGAGTAGCAATTGCCATAGACAACTTCAAATTTTTGCCAGCACGTAAAGCTGCTACGTGATTTTTGTCAAAAACTACTGGAACAACGCAACCTGCTGGTACACAGGTCCGGATACTGGTATCGAGAGCGGACTTTCCTTCATCGACTTTTAAATGAACAGGCTTAGAAACCGCAATACCAAAAGGAACCGTTAAATTACCAGATACAACATTATCGGCACTAAGAATAAGGGTCATAGCTACAACGACACGACCCTGATCATTCACCTCCTGACGATGCATAAAACAAACTTTCTTCCCCTTCTCTAAATCACACCTAACGGTCCACAAACCGTAGATTTCTGTCAAGGAAGAAGCACCATTTGGCAATGTAGCTGCTACATCTTTAGCTGAAGCAGCTTTTAAACCCGATACAAATGCTACAGAAGAAATACTCAAGAGAGTAAAAATTACAAGTAAATTAAATAACTTTTTCATCTTATATTCCAGTTCTTTAGATAAAAGAGAAACATTCTTATTATCTTTTAATAATTTTACATAATATTAAGCATCTTAATAAAAAAAGAGCTTTTATAATCATATAGCTTTTATAATTGTCTAAAGCTACCTCGAAATTCATTGACAACTTTCATATAGACATGCCTTTTGAAAGAGATAACAATCGAAGGAAGAGTTTCTAGATCGACCCATTTCCATTTATCAAACTCTGCTTTATGACCGTCTGGTGGGGGATTGATTACGATTTCAGAAAGGTTCCCCGTAAATTGAAAAGCAAACCATTTTTGTATTTGTCCACGATATTTATTACTTAATGTGCACCCAATAAGTTCTTGTGGAAAATCATAATGAAACCAACTCTGTGCTTCCTTAATAAACTTTACAGACCGAATCCCCGTTTCTTCGTAAAGTTCACGGCATGCTGCACCTAATGGCTCTTCATTCTCATCGATTCCCCCTTGAGGGAGCTGCCAACGATTGAGCATTTCTGTGCTAGCATGAGAACGTGTTATTAAACGGCGCCCAACCCAAACTTTCCCTACATGATTAAATACAACAATTCCAACACATTTCCTATAAGGAAGGAGCTTAAAATTAACCACTGGCTTCATTCAATTATCCCACCACTACCAAGTATAAACTGGACACATCCTTTTTCACTTTAAAATATCCTTATTGGGATCTGATGGAAACGCTACATTTGCCATTTCACCTCGTAGCAACTTATAAGCCTCATGCAACTGAACATCATCCTTAGGCTCTTGTGGAACAAAAGCAGCTGAACCAGACCCTTTATTATTTTCTCTTTTCCCTTTGATATGTCCTTTTAATGCAGATTCACCAACCTTTACATCATAACCTTTATATTTTTCAGGCAGTGGTTGTTCTACAATAATATCAGGTGTAATTCCAGTTCCCTGAATTGAAGTGCCAGACGGCGTGTAATAAAGTGCCGTTGTTAAGCGTAAAGCACCATTTTCACCCAACGGGATAATCGTCTGAACAGACCCCTTCCCAAAGGATTGAGTGCCTAAAATTGTCGCACGACGATGATCTTGTAATGCACCTGCAACAATTTCAGAGGCACTTGCCGAACCACCATTAATAAGCACAATAAGAGGTTTTCCATTGATGATATCTCCTGGCTTAGCATCAAATCTTGTCACATCACTCTTTTTACGCCCGCGTGTCGATACAATCTCGCCTTTATTAAGAAAGGCATCAGAAACACTAATAGCTTGGTCTAAAAGACCACCAGGATTAAGCCTTAAATCAAGAACATACCCTTTCAATTTATCTTGAGGAACTTTCGATTGAATATCTTTAATTGCCGCCCGAAGATTGCCAAAGGTTTGTTCAGAAAATTGAATGATTCTTAAGTACCCAATATCATTCTCAATGCGATATTTCACTGCTTTCACTTTAATGATATCACGAACAACCTTAATTTCGAGTGGCTTATCAACACCAGCACGAATAATTGTCAACGTAATTGGTGTCTTAGGAGCACCCCGCATCTTATTAACAGCTTCATTTAATGTTTGACCATTCGTCTGAACACCATCAATTTTTGAAATGAGATCCCCCGCCAAAATACCCGCTTTTGAAGCAGGTGTATCATCCATCGGAGAAACAACTTTAATTAAATTTTTTTCCATGGTTACTTCAATACCAAGCCCTCCGAATTCTCCCTTTGTAGAATCCCTCATTTCCTTGGCTTCTTCAGCATTCATATAAGAAGAATGAGGATCAAGCGATGTGAGCATACCATTGATAGCATTTTCAATAAGCTTTTTATCATCTGGAACCGTCACGTATTGCATACGTACTCGCTCAAAGACATCTCCAAATATAGCCAGCTGCTTATATACATCACTTTCGCTGTTGGCAGCAACAGACTGCACCATAATCATTGAACTAGCGCCGAGAAATATCCCAGCGACCAAAAGAATAACTCTACGAATCATTTTGGTTCCTTCTTGTTTTTGTCAGTCCGCCACCAAGGAGTTGGATTCACAATCTTCCCTCGCTTCCTAAACTCAATGTAAAGCATTGGAGCAGTTTTTCCTATATCCAATGCAACGCTGTTCGCAATAAATTTCATTCCCATTGTTCCAAGAGGTTCACCTGCAAGAACAAACTGCCCCTGAGTTACATTGATTCTCGACATCCCTATAAGAATAATATGGTAACCACTCCCAACATTGAGAATGATTAACTGTCCGTAAGAACGAAATGGTCCAGCAAAAGCAACAAGAGCATCAGCAGGCGATATAACAACAGCTGCTGATTCTGTTTCAATCATTTCACCAAAGCGTGTAATCTGCGAACTCTCGTGAATATTTTGAACTTTTTTTCCTAAAACAGGAAAAAGTAAAGAACCTTTTCGTCTTTCAAAATTGGACTTCTCCAACAATTGCAAATTTTTCCTTACCTGTATTGATACATCAGAGCTAAGTTTTGATTGATGATCAAGCTCTAAAATCAATTCTTCCAAAGACTGCGCTTTTTTAGCAAGAACAATGTTTTTTTGTTGCTGCTCTGTAAGTTCTTCTTCTGATTTTTTTTGTAGTTTGGATTTTTTTTCCAATAAAAGCTCTAAATGCTTTCGCTGCTCTGCTTGATTTTGTATTTTAGTCTTTAAAGCCGCATATTCTGTGGCAATTGAATTGCTCAAATTAGTCAACTCCTTGAGACTCTCTGTTAAAGCGCGTGTTTTCTCTTGCATCTTAAGAATAACAGCTCCTAATAAAACAGAACTACGTACAGAAGTTAACACATCTTTAGGCTGCATCATAAGAGCAGGAACCGGATTCAGACCCATGCGTTCTAAGATGGCAAGAACTTCCGAAAGTTCAGCGCGACGGCTTTTTAAACTTTGATGAACTTGTGCCCGTTTTTCCATCATTTTTTTTAGCTTTTCTTCTCTTTCAGCAATATCATTTGCTACTATACGTTCTCCTTTAGCAGCTGCTATTAATGCATTACTCAAAGCACGTTGATCTTTCTTTAAATCCTCAACTTGACGTGTAAGAAAAGTAACACGTTCACGTGAAATAGAAATATTTTTACGGATTTCTACCAACGCTTTATGTGCCGTTTCTATACTACTCACTGTATCTTCAGCATGTGATATAGACAAGCAAAACATCATACTTAAAAACAGCACGACAAATATCACGCATTCCTCATATAAATATCGTATTTTTCCCATGAAGAAGCTTCTTCATTTGTCTAATCATTAAACATCATCTCATAAATTAGAGATGCTTTAAATGATGTCGCCTAAAACAATGTTAAGAAATGCCCAAAATTACATAAAAAAATATTAAATACGATGATAAGGATGATTCCTAACAATTGTTACAGCCCGGTAAAGCTGTTCTATCAGCAATATACGCGCAATTTGATGTGGCCACGTCATAGAACCAAAGGATAAAAGAAAATCAGCGCGATGCCTTATCTGTTCATTATGCCCATCAGGCCCCCCCAAAGCCATTATGACATCGTGAACCCCTTCATCGCGATAAAGCTCAAGTTTTTCAGCAAAAGCACATGATGAAATTGACTTTCCACGCTCATCCAACACAATTAATCTACACTTTTCAGGCAAAAACTCAATAAGTTTCCTTCCCTCTTCTTCCACGCGCTGCCTCACTGATTGAGCACGACTTTCTGATATCTCCTGCAGCTTTTTAAAATGAAACCCCACTGCTCCAGAACTTTTAGAAAAACGTTCTAAATAATGATGAACTAATTTGTGCTCTACCCCCTGCTTCATGCGACCAACAGCAAAAATAGAAATTTGCACGTTAATAATCTCCAAAACAAGTTGACTTCGTATTATCTAAATCTGGAGTAAGCCACAATTTTTCTAAATTATAAAAGAGACGAATTTCCGGACGAAAAAGATGAACGATAATATCTCCTGTATCAATCAATACCCAATCACCTCCCGAAAGTCCCTCCACGCTTGCGCAACCATATCCACTGTCTTTCCAAGCACATAACAAAGAATCAGCAACAGCAGATACATGACGTTGTGAATGTGCTGAGGCTATGACCATATAATCAGCTAAAGATGACTTACCATAAAGATCAATAGAAACTATATCCTCTGCTTTTTTGCTTTCCAAACTATCAAGAATAATTTTAAGACCATCACCTACAGGAAAGGTTTTTCTTTCTGTAGGTGAAGCAATACCGTAAAGGTGTTTTTTTGAAATGTTTTTCAGATTGATATCCTTTCTTATCATTTGGAGTATAAATTAAAGAGAAGCAGAACTTTAAAAATGTTCAAGAAAATTATCCTCCTTTAAACGAAGATCTGTTGAAGATTGAAAAGATAAAGGTCCATGCAAATAAGTCCAAACGGGTGGTTTTATAAAAGGTAATCGTACACTTTCTCTCTCATCTAAACGAAAAGAACGATAAATGTGTGCCATAGAAGAAGACAGCGCTGACATATGTATAAAAGGACGATCAATAATTGCAATAGGAAGCATAGATACGATATCATGCCATCGATACCAACGATGAAACATTGCAAAACTATCTGCTCCCATAACCCACACAAAACGTACTCCATGACAATGCGCAAGAATATGAGAAACCGTATCTACTGATACTTTACTGCCTATAGCCTGCTCAAAACCCGTTACGCGAATCTTTGGATGATCAATAAGCTCCATACTTAGCCGCATTCTCTCATCTAAAGATGGTAAGTATGTACCATTTTTAAAAGGGTTTCTTGGAGTTACCATCCACCACAATTGATCAAGACGCAATCGCCGAATCGCAACTTTTGCAACAAGGAGATGCCCCATATGCGGTGGATTAAAAGACCCACCGAAGAGACCTACGATATTAGATCTTTCAACATGCGGCATGCGATCTTTCCAAGGAAAAAATGTATCTTTCAAGGCCTAATCTGTCCATTTCCTTTAATATGGTACTGAAATGATGTTAGCTGCTCAATACCTATGGGACCCCGCGCATGCATTTTTCCTGTTGCTATACCAATCTCTGCTCCGAAACCAAATTCACCTCCATCAGCGAATTGGGTAGATGCATTATGAAGCAAAATCGCCGAATCCAAACGATCAAAAAATATTTTTACTACCCCCATATCCTCAGCAATAATAGATTCCGTGTGCCCTGATGAATAACGTTGAATGTGCGCAACGGCTCCCTCAATACCTTCAACTGTTTTAACAGAAACAATTGTATCAAGATATTCGTGCGACCAATCTTCTTCAGAAGCTAATTTTACGCCTCGCATAAGACAAACAATATCTTCGGTTGCACGAATTTCACACCCCCTTTCCTGTAAAGCAGTCAGAACAGGAAGAAACTTTTTTAACGCCTGACGATCAATTAGAACTGTCTCAACAGCACCACATACACCTGTTCTCCGTAACTTTGCATTTAAAACAATATGGCACGCCATATCTAAATCTGCCGATTGATCAATATAAATATGACAGAGCCCCTCTAAATGTGCAAAAGTTGGAACACGTGCCTCAGACTGAATGCATGCAATAAGGTTTTTCCCTCCACGGGGTATAATAACATCAATCGTACCGCCTAATCCTCTAAGCATTTCTCCAACAGCAGCACGCTCTGTTGTTCCAACCATTTGAACAGCATCTTTAGGAAAACCAGCCTCCTCTAATCCTCTCACAAACGCCGAATGAAGTGCTTGGGAAGAATAAAAACTATCCGAACCACCACGTAAAATTGCAGCATTTCCAGACTTCAAACACAAAGCACTTGCATCAATGGTAACATTCGGTCGACTTTCATAAATTATACCAATCACACCAATAGGTGTACGAACACGGCTAATATGAAGCCCATTTGGACGTGTCCATTCACTCATCACTTGCCCAACAGGATCAGGCAAATAAGCAATTTGTCGAACACTGTCTATAATGCCACGCAAACGTAATTCATCTAATTCGAGCCGATCAACCATAGCCGCTTGCAAATTATTACGAGCTGCATTCGCTAAATCCTGACGGTTAGCCTGTAAGATTTCTGCTGATTTAGCCTCTAAACTCAAAGCTATCATTTCTAATGCTTTGTTCTTTTGTTCAGAGGACATAACAGCCAGTGCAGCGGCAGCATTACGTGCTTTTAGCCCCATCTCCTTCATCTGTTCTTTTAAAGCCATATATTCATTCACTTTGCTGAAATAATATACAAGAGAAAAGATAACTTTTTAAGCAGAAGCGGTCAAGCAGCGTAAAACCATATCATTACGGTGCACCATAGCTGAGCGTGCCCCATATCCAAGGATAGATTCAATTTCTTCGCTTTTGCAGCCCATAATGCGGACCACTTCATCTCTGCCATAACTCACAAGTCCACGAGCAATCTCAACTCCATCTGCATCAACAATCGCAACCGTATCCCCACGATTGAACCTTCCCTTAACCGCAATAACTCCTGCAGCTAATAATGATTTTCCAGTTTCAAGAGCCTTCACCGCTCCTTTATCAACCGTCAAAATACCAGATGGATCTAAATGACCAGAAATCCATGTTTTCCAAGCATTAACAGGTTTTTCACTAGCAGCAAAAAAACTTCTACGTTCTCCCTTATCAATCGCGGCAAGAGGATTCATACGCTTTCCTGAAGTAATTACCATCGCCGTCCCAGCGGAGTTTGCTATTTTTCCGGCATCAAGTTTGGTCTTCATTCCTCCACGAGAAAACTCTGAAGCAGCAACATCTGCCATTTTTTCAATATCACTCGTAATTGATGCAATGAAAGGAATAAACTCAGCCGTTGGATCACGATTAGGAGACTTTGTATAAAAGCCATCAACATCTGATAACAATATTAAAAGATCCGAGCCCATCATTGTTGCCACGCGCGCCGCTAAACGGTCATTATCACCATAGCGAATTTCACTTGTGGCAACAGTATCATTCTCGTTAATAACAGGTACCGCTCCAAAACGCAAAAGTACATTAATAGTAGCACGCGCATTGAGATAACGTCGTCGTTCTTCAGTATCGAACAAAGTGAGTAAGATTTGACCTGTTTTTAACCCATATTGAGCAAGCGCATCACCATATCTTTTAGCTAATTCAATTTGTCCCAAAGCAGCACATGCCTGACTTTCTTCTAATTTTAAAGCTCCCTTAGGAAGTTGTAACAATGTTCTGCCTAAAGCAATGGCACCTGAAGATACCAATAAAATCTCAACGCCTTTTTTACGCAACGCAGCAACATCACTTATCAAACTGTTGAGCCACTCAGTCCGTAAACCTAGCTCAGGATCAACCAAAAGTGCAGATCCAATTTTGATCACAATGCGCTTATAGTGCTCAAGTTTTTGTAATCCAACTGTCATCTTAATCAATCCTG
Source organism: Bartonella vaga (assembly GCF_037070895.1). Lineage (NCBI taxonomy): Bacteria > Pseudomonadati > Pseudomonadota > Alphaproteobacteria > Hyphomicrobiales > Bartonellaceae > Bartonella > Bartonella vaga. Next base: position 8,952 of record NZ_JAYMZK010000005.1, on the reverse strand, counting down.
TTATTGCCCACAACCATCCCCTTTGCGTGCCATTTCAATAAGATGTGCAACAGTGCGTAGCACATTTTCTAAACCTTCACGGCTGACCGCAGAAAACATCATCACAGTTTTACCCGTGACTTTTTGCAAAGTTTCTTGTTTAACTCTGCGCTCCTCAATAGTGAGAGTATCTATCTGACTTAAAGCTATAATTTCAGTCTTATCATCAAGACCGTTTCCATATGCCTCTAGTTCATTACGCACAATCTGGTACGCTCTTGCTACATCTTCTTCTTGAGCAGAAATCAAATGAAGTAAAACTCGACAGCGTTCTACATGCCCTAAAAAACGATCCCCAATCCCCACACCTTTATGCGCCCCTGCAATCAAACCAGGAATATCCGCTAAAACAAATTCACGAGCATTAATACGGGCAACACCAAGATGAGGATGAAGAGTCGTAAACGGATAATTTGCAACTTTTGGTTTTGCCGCCGTTACGGATGCTAAAAAGGTTGATTTTCCAGCATTGGGTAAACCAATGAGTCCGCCATCAGCAATTAACTTCAGACGCAGCCACAGCGTACGCTCTTCTCCAGCTAGACCAGGGTTTGCACGACGAGGTGCCCGATTTGTAGGTGTCGTAAAATGAAGATTTCCAAAACCACCATTACCTCCTTTCGCAAGGCGGTAACGTTGTCCAACCTCTGTTAAATCGCAGATTAACGTCTTATTATCTTCTTCAAAAATCTGCGTCCCAACCGGCACTTTAAGAATGATATCATCACCCTTTTCGCCCGACATGTTACGCCCCTTACCATGCCCCCCTGTTTTTGCTCTAAAATGCTGCTGATAGCGATAATCTATCAGCGTGTTAAGACCGTCAACGACAAGAGCCAAAACATCACCACCACGTCCTCCGTTACCCCCATCTGGGCCCCCAAATTCAATGAATTTTTCACGACGAAATGATACTGCCCCTGCCCCTCCATTACCAGAACGAATATAAATTTTAGCTTGATCAAGAAATTTCATTAGAAATGCCTCACTGAGGAATCAATATCTCTACCTCTATAGAGGCGACACCAATTTTACCAGTTTTTCATTATTTGCAAAAGAAAAACCATCGACAATATCACCAACAACTGTTCGAAAACACTTTATTACATTATAAATATGTAAGTAAACCGAAACCTTTTGAAAAGGGGCAGTGTTGTTACACTTCTGTTTTTCCCTTAAACTTAAGCGCTAAAATATAAAGCTCTACTGATTCTGGTCGGCTTGCAGGCGGTTTAACATGATGGACTGTTTTGAAGTTCTGTTTCAAGGTCGTGAGAAGAGTGTTTTCCGCTCCACCTTGAAACGCCTTTGCTAAAAAGTGCCCTCCAGGTTTGAGAACTGAAAGAGCAAAATCAGCAGCAACTTCACATAAATGCACCGTCCTTAAATGATCTGTTTGGCGATGACCTGTTGTTGGGGCTGCCATATCAGAAAGAACCACATCCGGCTTCGCACCTAAAGTATCAATTAACTTCTGCGGTGCATCTTCATGTAAAAAATCCATTTTCAACATCGCAACCCCAGGCAACGGATCAACATGCAAATAATCAATACCAACTATACTAGGTTTTTGATCACTTGTCCCTATCGCCTTAACGACAACTTGACACCACCCTCCCGGCGCCGCTCCCAAATCAATAATTTTTTGACCCTTTTTGAGAAACTTATAGCGTTCATTAATCTCGATTAACTTATAGGCCGCACGCGAACGATAACCATCTACTTTTGACTGATGCACATAAGGATCATTCAAATGTCTCTCTAGCCAACGCCGAGACGACGCTTTAATGGTTCCCGCTTTCTTCTTTACATGCTGGTACAATTCATGTGATCCTGAACCACCATATCCGCCAGTCGGTGTTTTTATCATCTTTTTCATCGTTATCTGCTGTCTCCGTATCTACTAACTACTAGCATTTCAAGCTTTTTCCCGTTCTATGAACATACTATACACCATAGCGTAGCATCAATTCTATAAAAACTCCTTCTCCAAAAACACGATTTAAAAGTCTTAAATTATTGATGAGCTAAACTGCTCTAATAATAGCTAAAATTGCATAACCATTTGAAAGTAAATCTTCTCTCTCGTCCTAGACAGAGAATAACTCATTTTTTTCATGTTCTATAAAGAAAATACTTTATGCAAGTAGAAATGTCTGCATTACGCATTCAAAACAGTATTAACTTACTTCTGTCATAACCTTCTAAATTAAGGTGCATTCCCATCAAAGTCGTAACAGTTCCAAAGATTTTTAAAAATATAATTTTGAGCTAGAGCCCCCAAGGTAAATAACTTGAAAAATTATTAAAAAAAACTTCGCACATAACTCTTCTTTAAAGTCATTTAAACTAATACTATTTCCCAAAAGCGCTCAAGAAACACGATAATATCAGAGTAAAATCTATACAATAATCTACCCAGTTAACTATAAAAAACGTTTTTTGCAAATATCAAGAAAAACAATTACATAAGGATTTGATCCCCTAAAGCATATTACACTCTGAAACAGCAAAATGCATTAAATTAAAGTATCTGCCATTTTTCGTTAAACGGCAAATTTCTGTTGCAAAAAAACGATAATGCTTAATACATTTTTCTTTTAGCTTTAAATGATAAATATTTAATGTTTCAATCACACAGCCCAACACCTATGTATTAAGAAATCCCTAAAGGAAAAGGTTTTTTGGATGATCTAAAAGGAAAAAAAGCGAGACAGACGAATTCTTTAATTTCTGATGCAAGAGAGATATTATCTATTTTTGTTAAAGTTTTTTAATATATCTATGTGTTTTTATTTTTTGCAGTATTTTTTCAAAGGAGCTCTTAAAAAGTCTCAGTGGGAATATTAACTTATCATTACCACTAGGTTTCATTGCCTCCCAATAGCTCGGTAAGTCAAATCGCATACCACGGCTACTATCAATTGTAAAAGTACTAAACCTCATCATCTCCTTATGGAACACAGATAACAACTGTCACAACAAACTGTTTTGCTCTAGCTGTCTAAATTTTTAAGAACAGATATTTTCAAATTTATAAAGCTACTTTAGAGTATTCTGCTTTAGAAAAATACGCTTTCGTCTCTGCGAAATCTAGATCACAAAACATTCATCCTAGTTCATCAAGTTTTTTAGCGGAAATCAGCTCTCCCTTTGGTTTTGGCCTCAACTCTGATCTTTCCAAACACTGAAATATGTTTTTAACTTCCCTACGAACATAGTTCTCAAGCTGCTCACAATAAAGAAACAGATCTGTTGCTGATGCCATAAACGTTGTCGAAAAATCTGTACTCAATATCAGAATGTTCGATATTGCGCATGTGTTCAGCAATGCAGTGCCTCTATCCAGGCCGTTGAATTGTTTGGTCACCAGTTCCTTTTCCACAGTTAGTTTCCTTTTCCTAAATCACCGACAGTCTTACGCACCCAATTGTGCCACGTTACTAACCAATCTATCTCCGTAACATTAGCTCCAGATTTCAAACGCAAGTGATCTCGAAATTTTTCTACCTCAACTTTCACGCACTCTGAATGTAAATTTTCCTGAATTGCAAAATTATAAGTCAGGTTTGAAATTTTCTAGCGGTCTACAGCCACATTTACCCTTCGATGATCGAGATTGTTTTTATTGTAAATCAATGAGTTATGACTCATGAATAGGAAAATAGTTTTGACTTTGATTCGACCTAAACAGTCCTCCAGGACATTATACTCGTTTTACCCCTGAAGCTGATCACCAGTTTTTAAATTTTCAAAACCAATTTCTTTTTTGCTAGAATGATAGTTTTAGTTTTTTTATTATGTATTTTATTATTCATGTTATGTGCATCGCCAAACATAAAATTTGATGCACATGCATTTTTTTACTCGTTCTTTGCTTTATTTTTGTCTCACTAGTACTGCTTTTAATGCTTTCGTGAAAGCCTTATCTAAACTTTCATGAGAGTTGTTGAGTTCGTTTTCGATCTCTAGACTCCATAAACGCCCATCTTTTAATCTGATAATTTTTTTATGCAAAGCAAGGCATTCAATGTTTTATTAAAAAACCTTGATGAACAGCCAATATAGAGAGATAAGAAGCAAGCATCCCCACAAAAAGATTTGTCATTCTTCTAGAATACATCAACAAAGCTGTTGAAACGTTTTTAGCAGAGATAGAATAAAGCATGGAACAAATCTTGCAAAAAGCTGCTTAACAGTATGGGAGTGCTTTCTCTTCCTCAGCACTCCCACCCTTTCTCATAACAACTTTTCATTTAATGCGTGATTCACGCACAAAGGAACTGCATCCAAAATTAGAAAAATAGATATGGCACATCGCACACCCACCATAAAACAGCTAGCCATTACGCGCACCTTGAGAGAAGCAAAAAAACAAAGCTGCCAATTAATAGGAAACAAGCCTACAGGAGAGCCACTTATCTATACTAAATCCGATACACAAATACCAAACTCAGCTGATCACCCAGATAAACTCTTAGGATTTGTCAAAGAATGAATATTATGAAGCTTTTCTCTCTAAGATGCTTGCAATGTCGCGAAAATAAAATCAGCACATGGATTAAGTTAGCAGCAACACGTGCTGCCAATTCAGAGGCCACAGTATCACAACTCAAAGCAGTTTTGGCTGAATAGACACAACATGGCATCCCTCTATACTAAAACGGAAGACATAAAATGATTTGCGATGAAATCAATCAAGAAGGTTCGGGATAGAAAAAAATAACTTAATGGAACCAAAGAAATTAGAAATCCCGAATTTTTAGTCCATTGATTTAATCTTGGCTGGGGTACCTGGATTCGAACCAGGGAATGCCGGTACCAAAAACCGGTGCCTTACCGCTTGGCTATACCCCAAAAACATGTTCATAGTCACTTCTGCACCTTATAGCGATTCCTGTGATGGTACGCAATATCTGAAAATCAAAGCTAGTGCTTTTTTATAATAAAGTTTTTACATTTTGTTCGTCTTACATTAACGTAAAACTTGTAATAGAAATTCATACCTCTGTTACTATGTTCTAATCTTAACGCAAGTAAAAGCTACTTATCTATCAGTTATTTGCATTACTTGTATTTTGCTGTGTTCTGTGTTTTTTTAGAAATATAAAATATGAATTTTATACTTTAACAAATGTATTTAATATTTATCATTAAGCACACTTTTCTTTGTATATTAAAATCTTGACTATTTAAATGGAACAGAAAAAAATGCCGTAATAAATATAATTAACTTATCATAAAAATCCTGTTTTTGACCAATATTTGAGTAAACTACTAGCTATAATCAAGCTTAGAAATAGTATCTGAAAATGACAACCGCTAGTACTCTAATTGCAAATATTGCAATAAAATCAACGATACACTACATCAATAAGCAGGAAACTTTGTAAAGATTGAAAACACTTCAGTGTAATCTTCTAAGCGACAAGAATTAAGAGCTGATAGATATCTAAGTCTATTTTTACTCTAAAAAAGAAAATTATATTTTTATTACCCCGGAGCTATAAATTTTTTCAGAAGCAATATTACATAAGCTAATGATATTTTTACTGATTAAGCGTGTAATCCCCTTAAAATTACCTCTACGAAAAAATAATTATTGAAATTAATTTAATACAAATCAATATTCAACGTTTGCTTTTAGATGCCATAAGTGGCAAACTGGTTTGATTAAATAAGCTTAACAATTAAAATCGAGGAGTTTTAAATGGCTTTTGAATTGGCTGCCTTGCCTTACGATTATGATGCCCTTTCGCCTTATATGTCACGCGAAACACTTGAATATCATCATAATAAGCATCACCTTACTTACCTTAACAATACCAACAATTTGGTGAAAGATTTAGGCCTAGAAAATGAAAGCCTTGAAGGTATTATTAAAAAAAGTTTTGGCAACAATACTGCTTTATTTAATAATGCAGCGCAATGTTATAATCATAGCCATTTTTGGTATTGGATGAAAAAAGGTGGTGGTGGTCAAAAGCTACCTGAAAAATTAGCAAAAGCTATTGAAACTGATCTAGGTGGCTATGATAAATTCCGCGCTGACTTTATTGCTGCTGCTAGTACCCAATTTGGTTCTGGATGGGCATGGGTTGCTGTTAAAGATGGAAAACTTGAAATCACGAAAACACCTAATGGTGAAAATCCTTTAATTCATGATGCTCAACCTATTCTAGGCGTTGATGTGTGGGAGCATTCTTATTACATTGATTACCGCAATGCCCGCCAAAAATATCTTGAAGCTTTCGTAGATAATTTAATTAATTGGGACTATGTTTTGAAGCTTTATGAAGATTGTGGATGTTAAACTATTGGGATAGGTTTACATTCTGTATTAAAGGCTCCATAATCCATCAAATTATGGAGCCTTTTAATAAAGAAAAAATGTGTTTAACCGCAATTGTTTTCCGCTATTTTTAAGATATATGCGTAGATGTATGCCACTTCTTCTAGTTTTGAAAAACGTCCAGATGCACCTGCATGACCCGAATCCATATTAATACGCAATAAAATTGCGTTATCGTCTGTTTTTAAATCTCGTAATTTTGCTACCCATTTTGTAGGCTCCCAATAAGTTACACGAGGATCTGTTAATCCCGCAATAACAAGTATAGGGGGATATTTTTGAGCTTTAACATTATCGTAAGGTGAATAGGAAGCGATAAGATTATAATCCTCTTCTGATTCAAGAGGATTCCCCCATTCAGGCCATTCTGGAGGAGTCAATGGTAGTGAGGCATCTAACATCGTTGTTAAAACATCAACAAAAGGCACATTTGCCACAATTCCAGCAAAGTCCTGTGGAGCTATATTAACGATAGCACCCATCAACATCCCTCCCGCTGAGCCACCGTAGGCAAAAAGTCGATCATGAGAAGTAAACTTATTGTTTACAAGATAGCGTCCGCAAGCAATAAAATCTGTAAATGTATTGTACTTAAAGAGGTGTTTTCCCTTCTCATACCATTCGACTCCTTTTTCTTTTCCTCCACGAATATGGGCAATAGCATAAATAAAACCTCTATTAACCAAAGAAAGTACATTACTATTGAAACTAGCTGGAATGGAAATTCCATAAGCGCCATAACCGTAAAGCAAACAAGGTGCACTACCATTAAGAGCAGTAGAGTTGTGATAAAGAAGTGAAATGGGAATTTTTTCACCATCATCTGCTATTGCTGTAATACGCCGTGTCACATACTCATTTTCATTATGCCCAGAGGGAATGATTCTCGTTTTTAAAAGCACCCGTTTACGACTTTTCATCTCATACTCGAACACTTGATCAGGTGTTGTCATAGATGAATAAGAAAAGCGTATAGTGTGACTGTCATATTCTGCAGCACCTTGTAGACCTAAAGAATAAACTTCTTCAGTAAAAGAAATGGAATGAATTTTTTTAGTGGTACGCTCCATTACTTTTATACGAGGAAGACCCTCAAAACATTCAAGCCAGATAAGAAAATCTTGATAAGCATCATGGGATAATATCAAACGTCCAGGCTGATATTTCACAAGTTCAGACCAATTTTCTGATTGTGGAGATGTGTAGGGTGCTACCATAATTTTGAAATCTTTTGCGTTATCTAGATTGGTCAGAATATAAAAGACATCACCACCTTCTGTCAGTGAATACTCAATACCTTTTTGTCGCTTCCGGACGCATTGAGGAATAGTGAGTGGCGCGTTAGCAGGAATTAACCAAATCTCTGATGTTTCATGGTCATGAATATTAATATAAATAACGTCATTAAGCTTAGAACCACTTACGTATAAGAAAAAGCCTGGATTATCTTCACGAAAAATAAGCCTATCTTGCGATTGATCAGTATTTAATCGATGATAATAGAGCTCTGAAGACCGATGGTTTTCATCCATTTTAGTATAGAAAAAACCTTCTGATTTAGCATCCCACACAATTTGTCCAGATGTATCAGAAATTATGTCATTATAGTCAGACAATGTTTCCAAATTACGAATTTTAGCTCTGTAAAATTCTGATCCTTTGTCATCATAGGTCCATACCACATATTTATGATTGGGAGATTCTTGAACTGCACCGAAATTGAAATATTCTTTACCTTCAGCTAAAGCATCACCATTAAGGTAAATTTTTTTTTCTCCACCGTTTCTTGGTGTCCGAAAGTAATGTGGTTGTTGGCCTCCGGTAACATAAGAAAATCCATAAGCAAAATGGCCATGCTTTACAGGAACAGAACTGTCATTCTCTTGGATACGGCTTTTCATCTCTGTAAAAAGAAAATCTTGCAATGATTTTGTATCAGCCATTTGAGCAGCCTGATAAGCATTTTCATTTTCAAGATGATGTAGAATACTTGTATCAAGACAGAGAGGTTTTTTTAAAACATCTTGCCAATTAGATGCACGCAACCAATAATAGGGATCCTCACGACAAATACCGTGATACATTTCTTTATGGATAATTTTAGATGCTTTTGGCGGAGTTGCTGAAGAACCGGTCATGCATAATCCTATGTTAAAATATATTGATAATTTCGTTTATATGTTAGGATCGTATAATTTATGCAAGTGCGCAAATCTAAAATTTCCGCTTACTTACAAAAATACAATCACAGCAGTTTTCATAATTACATTATGTGCTTCTAGTTATCATAGACCACAAATACTACCTTCTATGAGTACAAGAATATCTTTATAAACTAAACAGATGAAGAAAAATAAACTATTTGGTAGAGAAATTGGAATTTTATTTAAACAGTAGAAATACAATTAAAATGTCGGTATTATGAACTGAAAACGAAAAGGCATTTTCGTGCTATACTTATATGCGATTGTATACTATCACATGATATTCTACTTTTTTATATACTTTATAAGTTTTTATTTTATTTATCGTATTTTTTGAATTTTAACACCATGTAATAT